>JACNKI010000163.1 GCA_014382125.1 Bacteroidota bacterium
CTGTAGATTGTTTTATCGCTCTTGGGATCTCGTGTATCCTTGCAGAATCTTATGGGGCAATCTATGAACGCAATGCGATCAACGCTGCCATGCCTATTCTCACCTACGATCCAGTTGTCCTGGAAGAGATCGACTTAAAAGATGGAGATACGATTCGGGTCAATTTTGAGACCGGAGAGCTGACCAACCTTTCAAACGAGAAGAACGTCAGAATCAATAAATTCTATGATGCCCAACTGGCGATCTATAAAAACGGGGGACTTTTATAACGTGGGACGTAAGACGTGGGATGTGAATCGTGAAACGCGAATCCTCATACTCTCATACTCTCATACTCTCTTACGTTCTTTGATGTTTCCAACGCCGGTGGCTCCAAAGCCAGTTTTCAGGTTTCGCTTTGATCTGCTTTTCTAGTCGTTGCATAAACTTCAACGTAATCTCACCCGGTTCAGTTGTTGATGGATCATCAATCAACAACTCCATCTTGACAGTGTAATAGCCTCTTTTCACCTTCTGGACATCGGCAAAAAAGAGAGGATAGTTGTTCATCACAGCATGTTTCTCTGTGCCATGAAGCACAGGTGTATCGTGGTTTAAAAATGGGACCCAGTATGCCAGTTTCAGGTTCATCGGACTCTGATCGGCCACCATAATGTAAATTGAAGGGATCTTTTTACAGCGTTTGAAGGTCTGAGTTGTCCGGGATACGGACTCCAGGAGCATCCCCTTTTTGGCCCTCGTTTGTTGTATATAGTCGTCGATATACAGGTTGGATAAAGGTTTGTAAAATCCAACGGGTTTGTGTTTGAAAACGATACCGGCAGCCAGGCTTCCCCACTCCCAGTTATTGTAATGACCCAATATAGCTATCACGCTCTCCTTTTTATTGTAATAGGGTTCGAGAATCTCCGGATTCAACATCCGATATCTCTTCAGGATATCTTTTTCCCGCAATGAAAAGGCCTTCACCCCTTCCACTGAGATATCACACAGATGCCGGTAAAATCCTTTTGCAATCCGAAAGATTTCTTCTTCAGACTTATCCGGGAAAGACTCTTTCAGGTTAGTAAAGACCACTTTCCGTCTATATCTCATTATATAGAACAGGAAGAAATAAAACATATCTGACACCATGTAAAGAAACCAGAATGAGGTATTCTTGAACAACAACAAAAAATAGAGAAAGAGATAATAGTATATGCGGTTCATAGCTGGCTCAGTGGGAGTGCAAATGTATGAAAACTATAAAAAAGCAGTAGCTTTGTTAAAAATTTCTTCCGATGCTGATCATTCGACGCGATACGATCGATCCATACTTCAACCTCGCTGCCGAAGAGTATATCCTGAAAAATTTTACTGAAGATACTTTCGCTTTATGGAGAAACGACTCCTCGGTAATCGTTGGAAAACATCAGAATACCCTGGCAGAAATCAATCAGGAATTTATCAAGGAAAAAAACATTAAGGTGGTCAGACGGATTTCAGGAGGCGGAGCGGTTTTTCATGACATTGGGAATCTGAATTTTACATTTACCCAGAAGTCGGAGGACGAAAATAAGATCAACTTTAGAAAATATACCAAGCCTATCCTGGATGTGTTGCGAAGCCTGGGAGTAGATGCACGTTTTGAAGGACGGAATGACCTGACGATCAAAGGAATGAAATTTTCCGGGAATGCCATGCATATCTGGAAAAATATGGTATTGCATCATGGGACCTTGCTCTTTTCCTCTGATATCCCGGACCTCTCCGAAGCCCTGAATGCAGATCCTTCCAAGTTTGAGGATAAAGCGGTGAAGTCGATACCCAGCCGGGTAACTAATATCACTGATCACCTGATGGAATCTCTTGATGTGATGCAATTTGCCGACCGGATCGAACAATTTATGGTAAAGAGTAATCCGCATGCTGTACTTTATGAGCTGACCGAAGAGGATATCGCAACTATCCAACAGCTGGCCGACACGAAATACAGTACATGGGAGTGGAATTATGGCTACTCACCAAAATACAATTTCAAAAAGGTCCTCCGGACAGCTAGCAGCGGTATCATCGAGTTAAACCTGGATGTTCACGAAGGGATCATAACGGCAATCAGGATCTTTGGAGATTATTTTGGTGTGCTTGACTCTGAAGATATTGAGCATGCTTTGTCAGGAATCCCTCATAATGGGGCAGCGATCAGGGAAGCCCTGGAGCCATTTGAGATTGGAAAATATTTTACAAATATGAATAAAGAGCTGTTTATTCAATCATTTTTCTAACGTGGAACAGAATGATCTTCATACTAAGGTAAAACAGCTTGAAAGTCAACTCGAAGGCGATATTGCAATCGATCTCTCACATCGCCTGATGTATGCCACCGACGCTTCTGCCTACAGAGAACTGCCTTTGGGAGTGGTCCGGCCCAAAAGCACAGAAGATATTCGAAAGCTGATTCGTTTCGGGCGTGAGCATCACATCCCGATTATCCCCAGGACTGCCGGCACATCCCTGGCCGGACAGGTGGTTGGTTCCGGACTGGTCGTTGATGTTTCCCGTTATATGACCAGTATTCTGGAGCTCAATACTGAGGAGAACTGGATCCGGGTTGAACCCGGTGTTATATTAGACGAATTGAATCAATTTGTGGCCAAACATGGGCTGTTTTTCGGGCCTGAGACCTCCTCCTCAAGCCGTTGTATGATTGGTGGCATGGTTGGAAACAACAGCTGTGGAGCCCATTCGATCATCTATGGCAGCACACGGGACCATGTGATCTCTGTAAAAACGATATTGAGTGATGGAAGTGAAGCTGAGTTTGCTGATATCTCGCCTCCTGAGCTAACCGAAAAAATGAAATCCGGGACACTGGAGGGCAGGATCTACCGGCACATCAATGAAATCCTCTCCGATCCGGTGAATCAGGAGAACATCCGGAGAGAATATCCGGATCCATCTATCCATCGTCGGAATACCGGCTATGCAATTGACATCCTGCTTGAAACAACGCCTTTTGCAAGTCCGCTGCCCGCAGTCGGCAGTCCACAGTCTTCAGTCTTCAATCACCAGCCAACACCGTTGAACCTGGCTAAACTTCTGGCAGGCTCTGAAGGGACATTAGCTTTTATTACCGAGATCAAGCTCAATCTGGTTCCCTTGCCCCCTCCGGAGAAAGCGCTGGTTTGTGTCCATTGTCGCTCCATCGAAGAAGCGCTGAAAGCGAACCTTGTTGCACTGAAATACCAACCCGGGTCTGTTGAGTTGATAGACAAAGTCATTCTCGATTGTACAACTGAGAACATCTCACAACGACGGAATCGTTTTTTCCTGGAAGGAGATCCGGGAGCCATTCTGATTGTTGAGTTTGCAAGAGAACACCGGGAAGAGATCCTTCGGCTCACCAGAGAGATGGAAAGCGAGATGCGTGATGCAGGATACGGGTATGCCTTCCCGGTTATTTTTCCTCCCGATCTGAACCGGGTGTGGGCACTCCGGAAAGCAGGACTGGGTGTGCTCTCCAGCTATCCCGGCGACCGGAAACCAGTAACAGTAATTGATGATACAGCAGTAATCCCTGAGTTGCTTCCAGATTATATCGAGGAGATTGGACAGTTATTGGAACGACTCGGGTTGAACTGTGTCTACCATGCGCATGCTGGATCGGGTGAACTCCATTTGCGACCGGTCCTGAACCTGAAAGCCACTCAGGATGTGAAGTTATTTCATACCATTGGACTTGAGACGGCCAAACTGGTGAAAAAGTATAAAGGATCGCTGAGTGGTGAGCATGGAGATGGCCGCCTGCGTGGTGAATTCATCCCACTGATGATTGGTGAAGAGAATTACAAGCTGATCCAATCGATCAAACAAACCTGGGATCCGGAGGATATTTTTAATCCGGGGAAAATTACTCAAACACCACGAATGAACACCAGCCTAAGGGACCATCCGGGCCAGGCGGTGAGACAGATCGATACGAACTTTGATTTTTCAGCCAACGATGGAATCGTTCGGGCAACTGAACAGTGCAACGGATCAGGTGATTGCCGGAACACTCATCTGACCGGACAATGGATGTGTCCATCTTACATGGCGCTGAAGGATGAGTATACAACAACCAGAGCGCGAGCCAATATTCTGCGGGAATTCCTGACCAACTCTTTGGAAAAGAATCCATTTAACCATACTGAAATCCATGAAGTAATGGATCTCTGCCTCTCATGCAAAGCCTGTAAATCTGAGTGCCCATCGAATGTCGACATGACCAAGCTGAAGGCTGAATTCTTACAACAATGGTACGATGCTAACGGCATTCCTTTGCGATCAAAATTAGTCGCACACATCACTACACTGAACCGGTTAGGAACCATTTCCCCTGGGATATATAACTTCTTCCAGAAAAACCGGATCATGGCTGGATTGATCAAAGCCATGTTGAAGTTTGCGGAAAAGAGATCGCTCCCTCTCCTCCACGAGACCACATTACGCTCATGGCTCGGAAAAAATCTCGATACCATGAATGCCACCCTTCAAGAGAGAAAAGGGAGTCTCTATTTACTGGTAGATGAGTTTACCAACTATAACGATGTGGAGGTAGGGGTCCGGTTTGTCAGGTTACTTCATACGCTGGGATATGAAGTCCTGGTTTGCGATCATCCTGCCAGCGGCCGGAGCTTTCTATCCAAAGGATTGCTCCGTAAAGCCCGGAAACTGGCGATTCGAAACGTAGAAATATTTTCTTCAAACGTATCGGAGGAGAAACCTCTTGTCGGGATTGAACCTTCTGCTGTTCTTGGATTCCGTGATGAATACCCTGATCTCGTCGGGGCGAATCTACGTGAGAAAGCCTTCATACTTGCCAGGCATGCACTACTCTTTGATGAGTTCATTGTGCAGGAGATCGCAGCCGGGCATATCACCCCGGACCAGTTTACCACAGAACCTGCACAGATCAGACTTCATGGTCACTGTCACCAGAAGGCGCTCGCTTCGGTTGAATGCTCCCGGATGATGCTATCCCTACCACTCAACTATTCGGTCGAAGAGATCAAATCAGGTTGTTGTGGAATGGCCGGATCATTCGGATATGAAAAGGAACATTACGACCTGTCGATGCAGGTCGGTGAATTGGTTCTCTTTCCGGAGATCAGAAAAAGCGCTGACGATGTGCTTATCGCCGCTCCCGGAACCAGTTGCCGTCATCAGATCAAGGATGGTACAGGAAGAGAGGCTTTACATCCGGTTGAAGTTCTTTGGAAGGCGGTTAGACGTTAGACGTAGGACGTAAGACGTGGGAAGTAAGAGGTAAGAAGTATTCAATTCATGAGTATTCTGATCTCCTATTCGTGTTTCTTCCGTTCGGAGATATCCAGAACAAACCCTTCAAAGTAGTGTGTTGTACCCTCAGGATTTTTTACCGCATGGGCACTTAGGCTGATCCAGATGGGAGAACCATCTTTCCGTTTCCATTTTACTTCCAGGTCTTTCACAGATTCACCTGGTTCATATGTATCAATCAGCCTCTTTCTTTCAGCTCCGTCCCAGTATACATCATCCTGCATATTTGCCAGCATGAGTTCTTCTGCAGAATCATACCCCAGGATCTCAGCCAGTCTTGAGTTCGCAACAATAAATTTACCATCCCTTGATGTTTGATAAATACCTACAGGAGCAAACATTACAACATCCCGATGCTTCCGTTCTGATTCTTTCAGATTGTCTTCAAGCTGACGCTGTTCTGTTATATCTACACCAGATGATAACGTTCCGATTAACCGTCCCTGTTCATCCCGGATCATCGTATTATCCCAGGCAATGAGCCTTTTCTGCCCATTCTTTGTGAGAACCGTATTCTCATAGTTCTCAAAGGTTTTGATATTCCCTTCTATTAGGTTTTGGAATACTTCAGAAACCTGATTTGTCTGTTCTTCAGGCAGACAATTCCGGAACCAGTTCTTACCAAGTAGTTCTTCCTCATGATAGCCTAGAACCTCAAGCCCCTTTTTATTAATCAGAGAGATATTTCCCTCATGGTCCAGTACCAGGAGTATCACTCCAGCAATATCAAGGATCTGTTTAAAATGATTTAGCATAGTTGATTACTAATGGGTTAATCTGAATGTGAATGTAAAAATATTAAAAGAATACATTATTTCAAGCCTCGTTTGATTAAAAGTGGATCAGTTGTTGGTTCGGCCCCCCTGAAATCCACGTACATCTCCATTGCCTCTTTCGATCCTCCTCGTTCCAGTATTTTCTCCCTGAAACGGTTTGCGGTCTCTTTATCGAAGATGTCACCGGCTTCAATAAAGGCCTGATACGCATCACAATCAAGCACTTCAGCCCAGATATAACTATAATACCCTGCTGTATAGCCACCTGTCATAGTATGCTGAAAATAGGTTGAACGGTACCTTGGTGGAATTTGCGAAATCAGACCAATCTTCTTCATGGATTGATCTTCAAAAGCAAGCACATCAAATGTATCGATCGCACTCAGGGTATGATAATCCATATCCAACAGCGATGCCGCCACATATTCCCCGGTTTTAAACCCTTGTCCGAATGTGCTGCTTTTCTCAATTTTTTCTACAAGATCTGCGGGGATCACTTCATTCGTTTGATAATGGCGGGCATATTCGTTAAGCAACTCGGGTTCAAAAACCCAATGTTCCATCAACTGCGAAGGAAGTTCAACAAAATCACGTGGTACATGTGAGATACCTCTGTAGTGAACATTTGTGAACAGAACATGAAGTGCATGGCCAAATTCATGAAAGAAGGTCTCTACCTCATCTGACGTCAACAAAGCCGGAGTATCTGCTGTCGGGCTACTGAAGTTACAAACAATCGTCACAACCGGTGCGATGCGTTTTCCGTCTTGCCAGGATGGAGGCCGGTAACTGCCACACCAGGCTCCACCCCGTTTGCTTGCCCGGGGGTGAAAATCCATGTACAACACACCCAGATGTGTCCCGTCCGCTTCGTTACACTCCCACAAAGATGCATCTTCATGAGGCTTCGGTGCACCTGTGACTTCTGTAAATGTGATCCCATATAGTTTATTGGACAAGTAGAAAATCCCATTGCGTACATTCTCCAATCTGAAATAGGGGCGTAACTCCTCTTCGTTCAAATCAAATTTTTGTTGCCTGATTTTCTCCGTATAATAGCTCCAGTCCCATCCTTCCAGGAGAAATGGACTCTCTCCGTCATTGATCATCTCCTGTATCTCCGAAGCCTCTTCTTTGGCTCTTACCAATGCAGGCGCCCAGATCTGATTCAATAAATTATATACATTCTCTGGAGATTTCGACATTCGTTCCTCCAACACAAATCCGGCAAATGTATTATATCCTAAGAGCTTCGCTTTATCCAGTCTATAGCGGATCAGCTTATTGATAATCTCTTTGTTATCCTGATCGTTATCATTGTTACACCGGTTGATATAAGCCGTGAATATCTCTTCCCGGAGGATTCTGTTATCAGAAAACTGAAGGAAAGGAAGCAAGCTGGGTTTGTGAAGGGTAAACAGCCACTTGCCCTTTGTGGTTTCATCCTGGTCAGCCGTTTCACCTGCCGCATCAATAATGCCCTGTGGCAGTCCGGTGAGATCGGCCTCATTGTCAATAACCAGCTTGTATGCATTTGTCTCTGCCAACAGGTTCTGCCCGAAGGTAAGTTGCAGGATCGATATCTCCTTGTTGAAGTGGCGTAATTTTTCCTGCTTTTCAGCAGAGAGATTCGCTCCTCCTCTGACAAATCCTTTGTAAGTCTCATCCAGCAATCTCTGCTGTTCATCGTCAAGGCCAAGATTATCTTTCTGAGAATAGACCGCCTTCACACGTGTAAAAAGTTCAGGATTCAGGTTGATATCGTCTCTATGCTTTGTTAGTAACGGAGATACCTTCCTCGCAATCCCCTGCATCTCTTTGGATGTGTTGGCGCTATTCAAACTGTAAAAAACACGCAAGACATTTATCAGCAATTTACCACTTTCATCCAGAGCAAGAATAGTATTTTCAAAGGTGGATTGGTCTGGGTTTTGAATGATTGCCTCGATCTCCATGTTTTGTTGTTTCATCCCCTCTTTGAAAGCTGGAAGATAGTCGGCATTCTCGATCTGATCAAAATCCGGGACCTGAAATGGCGTTTCCCATGAAGTAAAAAAAGGATTGGTGTCTTGTGCCGAAAGTTGTCCGGCCAATAAGAGTAAGCCTGTCATTAGATTTATCAGATGTTTCATTGTGTTTGATTGTAAATAGTGTGTTTGCGTTTTCAGATACCTCACAGGTTGAATATCTCTCCATCCTCTGCAAGATATGTTTCCGGGAAGATCTCCCTGGCCTCATCCAACAATGGTTGAAGGTCTTCATAGCGAGCAGAAAAATGTCCAATGAGTAGTTTTTTTACTCGACTTTTCAATGCACATGTTGCGGCTTCCACTGTTGTCGAATGCAGTTTTTCCGCAGCTACTTCAGCCATATCCTGCATAAATGTTGCTTCATGATATAGTAGATCCACCTGCTGAACATATGGTATGATCCCTTCTGTGTAGGCAGTATCTGAGCAGTAGGCATAGGAACGTGTAGCTGGAATCTTCCGGATTTTAACCTTCTCCCGGAACACAAAACCGAACGTGGGGACGCTATGCAGCAGTGGAAAAGAGTGAGCTGTAACTCGTTCATCTTCAAATATCGGTTGTATGCCATCCGCTACAAGGGGATGAAAAGTCACCGGATATATCAACCGGGTGAGTGAAGCCTCCAGCTGTATCCTGATGATCTCTTCCAGTTCCGGTGGAGCATAGAGGTGGATCTCATCTTTCCGGCCCAGTAAATGAAAAGTAGTGAGTAATCCAAGCAGTCCGAAGTAATGGTCTCCGTGAAGATGGCTAATCATGATATGCCGGATCCTCTGAAAGTGGATTCGGTATTTGCGAAGCTGGAGTTGGGTTCCCTCGGCACAATCAATTAAAAAAATCCGCTCATTTACATTGAGTAAATGAGCGCTGGGATTTCTTTGAAGAGTAGGAATTGCAGAATTACTACCCAATATGGTAACCGAAAATATCATCAGTCAGCTGATTTCTCATCTTTAGGCTTTTCGGCTTTAGGCTTTTCAGCTTTTGGCTCTTCGGCTTTTGGCTCTTCAGCTTTTGGCTTTTCGGCTTTTGGCTCTTTAGCTTTTGGCTTTTCGGCTTTTGGCTCTTCAGCCTTCTCCTCTATTTTCGGTTTTGGTGTCTCCTTTACATTCGCTTCCTGCTTTGACATTTTAGATTTCAGTGCAGCAAGCTCCTCAATGTCACCAAGTGTGGTTTTCTCAAGGTTATCCTTAATTTTCCGAACAGCTTTCTTGGTTGTAAAGGCCTTGCCTTTGCCTCCGGTTTGACCCTTGGTCCTTTCACCACCAACTCTATCCTGGTAAGTTCTGGTATGTGAAAGAATGATCTTTTTGCTGTCTTTCGAAAACTCGATCACCTTGAAGTCGAGGCTCTCCTCATTCTTCACGGGTGTTTCGTCTTGCTTGTTTAGATGACGCATCGGGGCGAATCCTTCAACACCATATGGCAGGGTTACGATCGCTCCTTTATCGGAGAGACTTACGATGGTACCGTTGTGAACAGAACCAATGGTAAATACCGATTCGAATACATCCCATGGATTCTCTTCCAGTTGTTTGTGACCCAGACTTAACCTTCGATTCTCCACATCCACATCCAGTACCACCACTTCGATGTTTTCGCCAATCTTGGTAAACTCGGCCGGATGCTTGATCTTCTTAGACCAGGAGAGGTCAGAGATGTGAATCAATCCGTCGACACCTTCCTCCATTTCGACAAAGATGCCGAAGTTGGTGAAATTGCGTACGATGGCTGTATGTTTTGATTTAACCGGGTATTTCTCCTTGATATCTGCCCATGGGTCGGGAATCAGTTGTTTGATTCCCATTGACATCTTTCGGTCATCCCGGTCAAGGGTCAGGATTACACATTCCACTTCCTGACCAACTTTAAGAAAATCGTGTGCGGTACGTAAGTGCTGCGACCATGACATCTCAGAAACGTGGATCAAACCTTCTACGCCGGCAGCGATCTCAACAAAAGCGCCATAATCGGCTATGACAACCACTTTTCCATTGATCTTATCCCCTATTTTAAGTGCTTTATCCAGAGAATCCCATGGATGCGGAGTAAGTTGCTTCAGCCCAAGTGCGATACGTTTTTTATTTTCGTCAAAGTCGAGGATAACGACTTTGATCTTCTGATCCAGCTGAACGATCTCTTCCGGATGATTGATACGTCCCCAGCTCAGGTCAGTGATATGGATCAGTCCATCTACTCCACCCAGGTCGATAAAAACACCATAGGATGTAATATTCTTTACTGTTCCTTCCAGAATCTGGCCTTTCTCCAACTTCTTAATAATCTCTGCCCGTTGGGCTTCCAATTCATCTTCAATCAGCGCTTTATGAGAAACAACCACGTTCTTGTATTCATGATTGATCTTCACAACCTTGAACTCCATCACCTTATCAACGAATACATCATAGTCGCGAATCGGTTTCACATCAATCTGTGATCCCGGGAGGAAGGCTTCAATGCCAAAGATATCGACGATCAGACCACCTTTTGTGCGTGATTTGACATGTCCCTTAATGATCTCCTGATTATCGTATGCATCGTTTATCCGCTCCCATGATTTCAGGATACGGGCTTTTTTGTGTGAGAGGATCAGTTGACCTGAAGGATCTTCCTGGTTCTCTACATATACCTCAACAACATCTCCTGCTGTCAGATCCGGGTTATACCTGAACTCGGAAAGCGGGATGATGCCATCGGATTTGAATCCAATATTGACAACCACCTCGCGGTTGGTCATCGATACAACAGATCCATCGATGACGTCGTGATCTGAGATCGCTTTTAACGTGCGATCGTATTCCTCCTCAAGTTTCTTCCGTTCATCCTCTGAATAAATTTCTATATTCTTTCCAACTGAATCCCAGTCAAATCCAACGGCTTTCGGAGCCTCTTTGACTTCAACAGGGGCTACTTTTTCTGCTGGTTCTTCCGTTTTTAGTTCAACCACTACAGGTTCTTCTACCTTGGGCTCTTCCGCTACAGGTTCTTCTAGCTTGGGCTCTTCCCCTGCAGG
>JACNKI010000035.1:0-5350 GCA_014382125.1 Bacteroidota bacterium
CCGGAGAATTGAGCTGTCTCTTTCAACGTAAGCAGTTGGGCAACTTTTACCTTGGCTTTTATCTTCCCTGAAAGATCTGCATTCTGGCAGATAATTTCTCCATCAATAATACCCGAAGTCCCAACCACAATTTTCCCTTTGCAATCGATCTTGCCAACAAGTTTACCGTCAATTCTGAAATCCCCTTTCAGCGTGAGATCTCCTTTTAGTGTTGTTCCACTCCCTAACAGGTTGATAGAAGGTATCTCGGTTTCTTTAAGTTTAGCCATGATGTAGAATTAAGAATTATGAATCTGATGATGACAAAATTACAAAAATAATAGAGAACTTTATTCAGATTGTCCTGTGTTATAGTTCTTTTCAAAGAAACGGTTGTAAATATTGGCATCTTTGTTTTTGTAAAATACCGGATAATTCTCTACGGATATTACGAAATCTGCATAATTTCCAACGTTTTCCAGCTTATTGTAAACATATTCGCTCTTTCTGATCTGGAGGTAGTAATCGAGCGCTTTCTTGGCATCATAAAAGTTATTTACCGTAATCATTTCCCGTCCCTGATCCAAAACAATGCTATTTACCTGAAGTTCATCCAGTCTGAAATATTTGGAATTGAAATCAGCTATTTTCACCTTCGTAGCATTCACGTCGATTCTGTGACTGTTTACAATAAGAATAAAAAAATGAATTGAACCTGGATAGTAGGAGTAAAGCCTGGCGCTGGGATCTTCGGGCTCTTCAGGGTTAGATACGATGGGATTACCTTGTGCATTTCGTTGTTTGCTCAGGTATTCGAGGATGTTTATTGCCAGTGGCTGAACCTCATGTGTCGGATACTTAACCACAATTCCCTGAAGTGCAACTACAAGTGAGTCAACAACTTCCACCTTTCCCAAAGCCATAGCTCGAAGGTATTCAAATCTCGGAATCAGGCTGGTATCACCCGGATGTTCAGTGATGGCTTCATCGTAATTATGCAATACCATATAGTATTGCTGATTGGTGAAAGCAACATATGTATCCTGATACAACTTCGCCGCTTTCGATTCCTTTTCCTGGATCTCTTTGTAATAGTCGGGATTGATGAGTAATTTAGCATAATCCGTCTCTGCAAACTGATTCAGTATCAGGTTTCGGTAGTAGTCGCTTTTGGGCTGGTTGTTGATGTCTCCGTATAGAATATAGAGTTCATAATAGGTTGGAACCTGGTGTTTATTGGTCGGAAAGCGATTGAGTAGCGACTCAAACGACTCTATCGAATTCCCATAATCTTTCAATCCATCAATATAGATGAAACCTGCATTGTAATAGGCATCAATGACCAGGTCGTTGGAAGAATCAATCTTCGCCTGAGTCAGAGGAAGGTCGGCGAGGTAAAATTCACGCTTTTTTGGATTGGAACTCGGTGCAATTTGTCTCCTCCCGGTGGTATCACCCGGAATCATCGTTGTATCTCCCTCACTCATATTATCGAAAGAGATGATGTTTTTATCACTGAGGAACCAGAGGTCCTCCAGCTTACGTTTGCCCCATTTTTTGGCAAATGCAGAGAACCCGTTTGACATTGCAGTCGGGTTGTAAAAATACCAGTTTCCGGTACGAGGACCTGTCACGGATGACATCTCCATGTCAGAGTTGTCAAACAGGCTTTGATTCTCCTGTCTCTCCATCTCCTCTATTTTCCGTTTCTGCTCTTCGAGCACGAGTTGTTTGATCATTTCATCAATGATCCTGTTGCGTTCATCCTCCGGCAATGCAGCCATCATCTGCAGACTGTCTTGCAGCTGGATGATTTGTAAATTAATAACCAGGTCGGTAAGAGTAGCTGTTTTCCGTTGAATCTCTTTGTAATTCGGGAAAGTAGAAGGAAGGAACTGCATGGTGGAGTCGAAGTAGGACTGGGCAAGTGGATAGTCGGGGATGATAAAATAGATGTTGGCAAGGGCAAGTGCGGAGATCGCTTTCTGGTAATTATTCCCCCGGCTTGATGTAACTGACTGAGCAAGGTACCCGATTCCTGAGATTGTGTCGTGGTCTTTTAATGAAACCTGTGCCAGGGCATAGTAGATCTGATCAAGGTGCTCTTTGTTCTTATCGTCTTTCAGCATTCTCATTAGTTTCTTCACGATGAACTCTTTATCTCCTGTTTGAGTATCGTAACACTGGGCCATGTTGATCTTAGCGTTAAACTCCATTTCGAAAGAGGCATTTCGCTTGATCACCGATTTGAATTTTTTCAAAGCAAGGGCATGATCTCCATTCCGCTGGTAGATTTGACCCAGGATAAAAAGGCACCTGGTTTTGAGGGTATGACCAGGATTCAAGATTATACCGTGTTTCAGGTAAGGAATGGCGGCTTCATATTTCAGTTGAAGGATATAGAACTGAGCATAAGCCAGGTTGATAGGCCCTTCAAATTTCTCTGGGGCCTCTCCTGTTTGAATCTTGTTAAGGAGCATGTCAAGCATTGGCTCGGCACGTTTGAAATCTTTCATCTGTACATTCGCCATACCTAGCCAGAGCATCGCCTCATATTTGATCTCGTTCTTGTTATAGGTCTTAATGATAAACCGGAATGTTCTACGTGCCATCCCGTAATCCTGTTTGTAGTAATAGGATTTGCCGATTAACAGGTAGGCGTCATCAATCCATTTCACATACTCCTTACTGTTGAATACCATGGAGTGCTTCTGAATTGTTTTAGAGGCTTTGGTAATCCCGATATCAGAGTATTGACTGATCGTCGCGGTGTTGGCTTTGTCACCATAGTTGTAAACCGGGAGGACTAATGAGTAGTTGTCAACAATGGTACTCTGGTATTCCTTAACTCCCTGACGAAGCTGATCCATACCATTCCAGTAGACATTGTAATGAGAAGTCAGGTTGTGGTATACCCTCCGGGTAAAGGTATTCTTCTTGGTAGAACAACTGCTTATAGTAAGCAGGCCGATCAAAAGGAAAGCAAGGGATCCCGGCAGGTATAAATTCTTCATACTAACTATTTGTATGATGTATGGGTATTAACTAATATTTCGCAAAAATATTATATTTTACGATATTTGCAGCCCAAAACCTGGACCAGCCTCCTCCCCAGATATGGCAAACTCAACAAGCAACGGCAATAAGGTTAAATGGTATAATAAGCTGAAGTGGAAATACCGGCTGGTTATTATGCATGATCAAACATTGGAAGAACGGCTGACTTTCAGGTTGACGAGGCTGAATGTATTTATTGCCATTGGAACAATAAGTATCATCCTGATCTTTCTCACAAGCATGCTTATCGCATTCACCTCGTTGCGGGAGTATATCCCTGGATACACGGATGTAGGGTTACGAAAGGAATTGTACGAACTCCAGTTGAAAACCGATTCCATTGATAAAGAGCTGGTACGGAAGGATCTCTTTATCCGGAATCTGAAAAGGATTATCAGTGGTGAGGAGTTACACGATGACAGGGCCATGCCGGAAGGAACCAATATGCAATACAATGATATTACGATCAGCCGATCATCCGAAGACTCGTTGCTACGTGCAGAAGTAGAGAGCCAGAGTCAATACAGCCTCTTCCTGACAGAAAGTTCCGGACAGTTTGCTCATCGTACTCAAACCCTGGGAAATGTACTTTTCTTTACTCCGATAAAAGGAATGATTACCAATAGATTCGATCCGGACCAACAACATTTCGGAATAGATATCGTTTCGAAGAGAGATGAAGCGATCAAATCGGTTCTTGACGGAACGGTAATATTCAGCACATGGACGGTGGAGACCGGATATGTGATAGGGATCCAACACCCCCAGGCAATAGTCTCTGTTTATAAGCATAACTCCGCTTTGTTGAAACGGGTTGGTGATATCATAAAAGCCGGTGAGGCCATCGCAATTATTGGCGAAACAGGAGAATTGTCTACCGGCCCCCATCTTCATTTTGAGTTATGGAACCAGGGGAATCCGGTAGATCCAACTGACTATATCTCATTTTAAAACCAGTTCAGGAGAACGTTGAAGAAGAAGTTAGCCATATTGGGATCAACAGGATCCATCGGGATCCAGGCTCTTGAGGTTGTTCGGAATCACTCTGACAGGTTCGGTGTGGAGGTATTAACAACGCAGAACAATTGCAACCTGTTAATCGAACAGGCTATCGAATTCAAACCCAATGCAGTTGTTATCGGAAATGAAACGTTGTATCCTACACTCAATGATACATTAGGCCGTTATCAAATCAAGGTGTTTGCGGGACAGAATGCCCTTGCCCAGGTGGTTGAGATGGATGGCCCGGATACAGTCTTGAATGCCCTTGTCGGATATGCCGGGATGATCCCTACCTTTCAGGCGATCTCTTCCGGCAAACATATCGCGCTTGCGAACAAGGAATCACTCGTAATCGCGGGTGATCTGATCATGAATGAAGCACTGAAAAACAGTGTGGAGATCATCCCTGTTGATTCAGAGCATTCGGCACTCTTTCAATGCCTGGTTGGTGAAGACCCGGCGACAATTGAGAAGATCTTTCTGACTGCTTCCGGTGGCCCTTTCAGAGGGAAAAACAGGGAGGAACTGGGTCAGGTTCTACTGAAAGAGGCTCTCAATCATCCCAATTGGGCCATGGGCAACAAAATCACCATCGATTCGGCCACAATGATGAACAAAGGACTGGAGGTGATCGAGGCTCACTGGTTATTCGGGTTGCGGCCTGATCAGATCGATATCGTGATTCATCCTCAATCGGTGATCCATTCGATCGTTCAATTTGTAGATGGTTCAATGAAAGCTCAGTTAGGTGTACCCGATATGAGGTTGCCCATACTCTATGCTCTCTCTTTTCCTGAACGAATTGCGACAGATCTGCCACGTCTCAACTTCAGCGATTATCCAACACTGACATTTGATCATCCTGATACAGAGGTGTTCAGGGCACTGGGATTAGCCTACCAGGCAATGGAAACAGGAGGTACTGCTCCTGCGATACTGAACGCGGCAAACGAAGTTGCCGTGCAGGCTTTCCTGGATGGAGCCTTGCCATTTCTGGGGATCCCGGCTGTGATTGAGAGATCTCTTGAAATGATCTCCGTTATAAGCAATCCAGTTCTGAATGATTTTATTGAGACACATCATCAATCTATTTTACAAGCTAAAGAGATAATATCTGATAGATATGGAAATTTTAATTAAGACATTACAATTTTTATTTGCGATATCCATCCTGGTTATTTTTCATGAATTGGGCCATTTCATCGCAGCCAGAATATTCAAGACCCGGGTCGAAAAATTCTACCTTTTCTTCAATCCCTGGTTTTCCATCTTTAAATTCAAGCGAGGCGATACCGAATATGGACTGGGTTGG
>JACNKI010000035.1:5831-11035 GCA_014382125.1 Bacteroidota bacterium
CTGATCAAACATAAAAGACCTGAATTCATCTCGGTGAGGATTCCCTTTATCACTGATAGATTTACGAATGATTCTCCAGCGAAAAAAGCCGGAATCCTTGTGGATGATCAGATCATCGGACTGAACGACAGTGTGATGATCTATTTTGATCAGTTCCGTAAGATCATTCAGCAACACAAGAATGAGATGGCCCGGGTGATGGTGCTGCGTAGCGGAGATACCCTCGTCATTCCGGTTCAGGTACCTGTCGGGGGATTGATTGGCATTTACCCAAAACCACCGGCACATTTTCTAAATTTCCAGGAGAAGAGTTACAACCTCATCACAGCCATTCCCCCGGGCTTTATCAGAGCATTTGAAGGTGCAGGGAATTATTTGAAATCAATAAAACTACTGTTTTCACAGGATAAAGCATATGAGTCTGTCGGTGGTTTTATTGCCATTGGTAATTTCTTTCCGGCGATATGGGACTGGCAATCATTCTGGTCGCTGACCGCTTTTCTCTCGATCATGCTGGCGATTCTGAATGTATTACCGATCCCCGCCCTGGATGGAGGCCATGTGCTCTTCCTCCTCTACGAGATCATCTTCCGGCGGAAACCCAGTGATAAGTTTCTCGAGTATGCACAGGTAATTGGGATGGTCATTCTTTTTGGTATCCTTATTCTGGCAAATGCTAACGATATCATCAGACTATTCAGGTAGATCGGTGAGATGTGAATAATTTTGTACTTTTGCTACTATTGAAGCGCGATACCAGAACATATAGAACCAATCACCCGTTATGGGTTCTCCGGCTGCGTAATGTAATCATTCTAGCTTTTTTTCTGCCGGTTTTTGTGTCAACTGTTAAGGCACAGCAGCTGCCTATCATAACCCAGTACATGTTTCACCAGATGGCATTCAATCCTGCATATGCCGGTCGTGGCGGCGGGATCTGCATCAATGGCCTCCTTCGTGAACAATGGATGGGATTCAAGGATAATGAGGGGAATAAGATCGCTCCGGAGACGATTTTCCTGACGATCGATGCTCCGATTAAATTTCTCCATGGTGCCCTCGGAGGGAGTATTATGTCGGACAGGGTTGGCTTTTTCCAGAATATTGGTGTGAAGGTTGGATATGCATTTCGAGCAGATCTTGGTCCTGGGGAGTTTTCAGCAGGGATTCAATTGGATCTGATGAACTATCGGATCGATTTCGCCAAATTTGATGAAGCTCATATTATCGACCCGGGAGATCCTGTTTTTCTGGAACTTACTGAAAAGAGCGACCTGACTGTCGACGCCGATTTGGGTCTCTATTATGAAGTGCCTGGTAAATATTACATTGGCCTCTCGGCAGCGCAACTTTTTCAATCGAAAGCCAAGAATACATATCAGCAGCAACGTCGGACCTTTTATCTGACTGGTGGATATAACTTTGTGATCCCCAATCATCCAATATGGGAACTGAAACCTTCAGCATTGATCCTTTACGACGGCGGAGCATTCACGTTCAGCATCGCCACGTTGCTCTCATACAAGAAGAAGTTCTACGGAGGTCTGGAATATCGCTTTCAGGATGCTGTGGCTATCCTGGTGGGAGCCTACATCAAGAGCTTCCGTGTTGGGATATCTTATGATGTGAATACGTCAGCGTTGAGCCGGTACAACAGCGGTAGCCTTGAAGTAAGTTTGGGATATTGTTTCAAAATACGTGTAGAGAAATTTAGGAAGAGGTATAAAAACACTCGATTCCTGTAATAATAAAATGTTTATATTTGCCGTTTTATTTTGAACTTAGCAAGAATATAGATAATAAAATAAGATACGCAGCGTTATTTTTCATCATTTAATAAGCCAATAAAATGAAAAGACTGCTCATTTATTTCGCTCTGCTCCTTTTCCTGGGAAGTTGCGGCAACTCAGGTAATGGAGAACTCACAGGTGTGAAAGGCCGAAAACGTTACTTTCAACCCGACCCCTATGGCATGGTTTACATCCCAATGGGTAGCTACACGATGGGAATTGGTGATGGGGATGTCCTTTACACTCAGATCAACAATGCAAAAACTGTCACAGTCCAGGCTTTTTTTATGGATCAGACTGAGATTACAAATAACGAATACCGGCAGTTTGTTTATTGGGTAAGAGATTCCATCGCCCGAAGGATTCTTGGTGAAGTCCAGCCAGATGTCTTCCTCGTTTCGGAAAACGAAGAGACAGGTGAAGTATACGATCCTCCATTCCTGAACTGGGATAGCAAACTGGAATGGGATTCAGATGAACAGGATGTGAGAGATGCGTTGGCAGATATGTATCTCCCTGAAGAAGAGCGTTATTTCAGAAGAAAAGAGATCGACACAAGAAAGCTTTATTTTGAGTATTACTTTGTAGATCTGAAAGCTGCCGCAGCAAAAGATTATTCCCAAGGTGGAGATATCAAGGACGCCAGTTTGGCCAATCGCCCTGAAGGACTAAAGGATCGTTCGATATATGTCCGCAAAGAGGTGATCAATGTATATCCGGACACGCTTTCCTGGATCCACGATTATGTATACTCTTTCAATGAACCGATGACGGAGAAGTATTTCTGGCATCCGGCCTTTGATAATTATCCTGTAGTGGGTGTCAATTGGAAGCAGGCCAAAGCTTTCTGCATCTGGAGAACCCAGTTGAAGAACAGTTTCCTCTATGGGAAGAAAGGCGAAACCGCTATCAGCGATTTCCGCCTCCCTTCCGAAGCAGAATGGGAGTGGGCAGCCCGCGGCGGATATGATGGAAATCCCTATCCCTGGGGTGGTCCATATACCCGCAACGACAAGGGTTGTTTCCTGGCCAACTTTAAACCATTACGCGGTGATTACATCGATGATGGTGGAGCGGTTACTGTGATTGTAGCACATTATCCCGCTAATGATTTTGGTTTGTACGACATGGCCGGGAATGTTTCCGAATGGACCAACTCAGCATACCATCCTTCCTCATACAACTTTGCCTGGGATTTAAATCCCGATTATCAGTATAATGCGAAAGATGCTGATCCTCCGGCCCTGAAAAGGAAAGTGATTCGAGGTGGCTCGTGGAAAGATGTGGCTTATTACTTGAGGGTTTCATCACGTGCATATGAATACCAGGATACAGCTAAATGTTACGTCGGCTTCCGTACTGTTCAAAGTTTCCTGGGCCGTCAAAAGGATGATAATCCCGCCCGTGCTTCAAAAGTTTATAAATAACAGGGAATAACAAGCAACCATATTGTTATATCGTTGTTTTAGCTAACAGAATAATCCGAATTCGAACCAAATTAATTCAGAAAAAAGATGGGTTTATTGCAATTTGTAAGAACAAAAGGCTACCGCAATTTCATGTCCAAACTATATGGATGGGGAGCATCCGTGGTAATTGTCGGTGCCTTATTCAAGATCAATCACTATCCGTATGCCGATGTTTTGCTGATCATCGGTCTGGGAACCGAGTCGCTCATTTTCTTCTTCTCAGCGTTTGAGGTACCTCACGTCGAGCCCGACTGGAGTTTAGTTTATCCTCAGTTAGCAGGTATTTATCACGGGACCGTCGATGAACATGGTAAACCGATAGGTACGGTCACCCAGGAGTTGGATGACATGCTTGAAAAAGCGAAGATTGGTCCGGAGCTGGTTGAGAGCCTGGGGAATGGGTTGCGAAGCCTTACAGAAACAACATCCCAGCTCTCCAATGTCAGCAACGCCTCCATAGCGAATGACCAGTATGTGAACATACTGAAGAAAGCAACCGACTCAGTATCAGAACTCAACGAGTCTTACGGTAAAACAACCGAAACACTTAATGAAGCTGCCAGCATCTCGCAGGAGCAATTGCAGAATATGCAGGCTGTGACACAAAATGCCGGAGATCTTTCCAGTGTCTATGCCAAGGTTGCCGAAACATTGAACGAAGAGGCAAATATGAACCAGGAACTGATTAGCAGTCTTGGCAACATCACATCCAGCTCAAACAGGTTTGTTGAAAAATATACCGAATCGGCAGAGATTCTTTCGCGGACTACTGAAGCCCTGAATAATACAGCGATGCAAGGGGAAAATTACAACGATCAGTTGCAGAAAGTTTCAAACAACCTTTCAGCCCTGAACGCAATGTATGAGTTAAATCTCCAGAGTTCCAATGAACAGATGGAGAATTCCAATAAATTCAATCAGGTATTGCAACAACTTGCTCAAAACCTGAATGAATCTTCAGTCAACTCTTCTCAATATAAAGATAACCTGGCAGCACTCAATACAGCTGTTGTGGAACAACTACAGGCAACTACAAAACAGGTGGATGTCACAGGACAAATGCATGTTTCTATCTCCGAATTCCTTGCTAACCTGAATGAATCTGTTGAACGAACAGGCAGATTCAAAGATGAGGTCAATTTACTGGCACAAAATATTGCCTCCCTCAATCAGGTATATGGCAACATGCTATCAGCAATGAATGTCGATATGAATAAATAGACCAATGCAAACAATCCCAGAGATTCACCTAACAAACGAAGAGATTAATGGCTGGATATAAAGAGACACCGAGGCAAAAAATGATCGGGATGCTGTATTTGGTTCTTACAGCATTGCTGGCGCTGAATGTCTCGAAAGAGATTTTAGATGCATTTGTGGTGGTCAATGAAACGATGGAGACCACCAACAGAAACTTTTCCCAGAAACTCGATGTATCGTATAGTAAATTTAAAGGACAGTTCTTGATGAACCCTGAAAAGGTTGGTCCTTTCTGGGAGAAAGCACAAGAAGCCCGAAATATGTCTGCTGACCTGATCAACTATATTGATTCGTTGAGAATTGGGGTGGTTGCCGTGACGGAGCGAATTGCAGTCTTTCAGGAAGCGGGAAATCTGAAACTCGCTGACGCCGAACGAAAAGACAACTACGATACACCCACACAATATTTCATCGGACAATCACAAGATGGATCAACCGGCCGGGCGAAAGAGCTCAAAGATCGTATTGATCAATACCGGGAGAATATGTTGAGCCTTGTGGATCCCAAATACCGGGATGTCATTCAGATTGGCCTAAAAACATCAGGACCATACTATGATGCAGGCGGAAACAAACAGAACTGGCAGATGCACAATTTCTACCGCACCATCCTGGCTGCTACTGTTACCATATTAAATGAGTTAAAAGCGGAAGTGTTAAATGCAGAATTTGATGTGGTAAATAA
>JACNKI010000116.1 GCA_014382125.1 Bacteroidota bacterium
CCGGAGAGCCGAAAAACATTGGATCTTTCGGAATATTTTTCCAATTTTACCTGATGAAAAAAGAGACACCTATCCCTTACGACATTGTCAGCAGGCATATTAAAAAAAGTAAGATCCGGAATATCGGAAAAGCTTCTATCCGGGAAATCAAGCGATTAATCAACGATATTGAATGTGAAACCGGACAAAAATATGTTCGAATGGAGATGGGTGTTCCTGGTCTCAAAGCAACTGAGATTGGCGTACAAGCAGAGATTGCAGCATTAAAAACAGGGATTGCAGCAATCTATACTGAGATTGAAGGCATCCCTGAATTAAAAAAGGAGGCATCCAGGTTTGCCAAATTATTTCTCGATATCGATATTGATCCGGATCATTGCGTGCCAACAGTCGGATCGATGCAGGGAGGATTTGCTGCTTTCCTTACCCTGGCTAGATTACACAAAGACAAAGACACAACACTGTTTATCGATCCCGGATTCCCTGTTCATCGCCAGCAGAATATCATCCTGGGGCAAAAATTCGAATCGTTCGACATCTACGATTACCGCGGTGAGAAGCTGAGAGAGAAACTCGAGTCCTACTTTTCTAATGGAAATATCCATTCCGTTCTTTATTCAAATCCGAATAATCCCTCATGGATTTGTTTTACCGATCGGGAGCTGAAAATTATCGGTGAACTTGCGACCAAATATAATGTCGTGATCCTGGAAGATCTCGCCTATTTTGCAATGGATTTCAGAAAAGATTACTCTCAACCAGGCGTTCCGCCATACCAACCTACTGTTGCCAAATACACTGATAACTACATCCTGTTGATCAGTAGTTCGAAAGCATTCAGCTATGCCGGTCAACGGATTGGCATGATGCTGATTTCCGATTATCTTTTCAACATCCAATCGGAAGACCTGTTGCGGTACTTTACTACCGACACACTCGGCCGGGCCATCATTTTCGGTACGCTTTACGCACTCAGTGCAGGAACCACACATTCAGTTCAATACGGACTGGCTGCTATGTTGAAGGCATCCAACGACGGAGACTATAACTTTGTGGAAGTTGTCAAAGAATATGGTCACAAAGCGAAGATCATGAAGAAATTGTTTACCGATAATGGCTTTCAAATTGTTTACGACAAAGACGAAGATAATCCGATTGCGGATGGCTTCTATTTCACGATAAGTTATCCCGGATTTACCGGGGAAGAGTTACTGGAAGAATTGCTTTATTATGGCATAAGCGCTATTGCCCTCTCTATAACAGGTAGCACCAGACATGAAGGAGTTCGTGCCTGTGTTTCCCTGGTTAACAGAAACCAATTCCCTGCACTTGAAGAGCGATTGAAGAAATTTTATGAACAACATCCAACTATATAAAAGAAAACTTCCCACGAAAAAGAGTAGACTGGCCCTGCTTATGTTTCTTCCCTTACTCCTCTTTACTTCTGTCATCCCTGCAAATGCTCCCGATCAACCTTCTATCCTGGAAGGTATTGATATTCTGTTTGATGCAGAGCCCAGGATGTTCCCCCATTCATGGTATTGTAAACGAATCGGAGCTGAGGCTGTCTCTCTCTCCAGTGAATATCGAAATGAAGCCATGGATATCATCAATAAGGCCATTGCAAAATATCCCGAAGATGTTCTCTTTATTCATCTGAGAAAGATATACATACTACAATCGCTTACCTTTTTCGATGTGCCATATGGAGGGACAAATACCAAGAATGTCGTCTACCTGACCTATGACAACATCAACCCGGAACGAACTGCTCCATATGTGGAAGGAGTCTTCCACCATGAGTTCTCCAGTGTCCTTTTCCGGAAGTTTCATAAAAAGTTTAATAAAAAGGAGTGGCTCAACATTAATCCGATATCGTTTGAATATGGCGAAGGAGGCGTGGAAGCAATTAAACAGGGTGAAGCTTCAATGGAATTCGACTATAATCTGCTTGCCATTGGTTTTCTGAATAAATATTCACAATCAGCATTTGAAGAAGATTTCAACGTCTTCGCCCAGAATCTTTTCTCGGGAGGAGAGCAGTTTTGGTTCATTGTCGACACCTTCGAAAACATCAACATAAAAGCGGAATTGATCATCGAATTTTACCATAAAATCAATTCCAACTTTACAGAAGAGTACTTCCGTTCCCTTGCATATTCTCAATAAATTATATCAATTCTAAATTAACCGGTTTTCCCCAAAAAATCTATCCAATCCACTAAATCGTTCGGATAAATTTCCATAATTTCGTGTCACCTTTTCAGAACTAATAATCTCTCATATTATGGCTAAAATGATAGGAGACATTGTAATTGATATCGAACGGTGCAAGGGCTGTGAGGTGTGTATAGCCGCATGCCCTTTTGAGGTGATTGCAATGTCAGAAGATGTGAACAGCAAAGGGTATCGTTTTGCTACCAAAGTTAATGATAAGTGTACTGGATGCACAAACTGCGCAATCGTTTGTCCGGATGGTGTGATTACCGTATACCGGGTAAAAGTTGCTGCAGAATAAAATACTAAACAAAATAACGAATGGGTGAATTAAGATTAATGAAGGGGAATGAAGCGATTGCTGAAGCAGCCATCCGCGCTGGTTGTGACGGCTATTTCGGGTATCCGATCACACCCCAGTCAGAGGTTATGGAATACTTGATGGCAGAAAAGCCATATGAATCGACCGGCATGGTGGTCCTCCAGGCTGAAAGTGAGGTCGCTTCCATCAATATGTTATATGGAGGTGCCGGCACCGGAAAAATTGTGATGACATCTTCCTCCAGTCCTGGCATCAGCCTGATGCAGGAAGGGATCAGCTATCTAGCCGGGACTCAGCTCCCTGCACTAATTGTGAACATCGTACGCGGGGGCCCCGGACTCGGAACAATTCAGCCCTCTCAGGCCGACTACAACCAGGCAGTGAAAGGCGGTGGCCATGGCGATTACCACATGATTGTTTATGCTCCGGCTTCTGTTCAGGAGATGGCCGATTTTGTAGCAACAGGTTTCAAGGCAGCCTTCAAATACCGAACGCCTGTCATGATTCTTTCTGATGGCGCTATCGGCCAAATGATGGAGAAAGTTTATCTCTCGGATCCGGTCCCCCGGCGTACCGAAGAGGAGATCATCAGCCAGTGCCCCTGGGCTACTACCGGACGACCTCCCACCAGGGACCACAACATCATCACCTCCCTTGATCTTGACCCGGCCGGACAGGAAAGGCTAAACCTGGTCCTTCAGGAAAAGTACAGGAAGATTGAAGAGAATGAGGTCATGTATGAAGAGATCGAATGTGAAGATGCTGAATATATTTTTACCGCCTTTGGGCTTTCTGCAAGGATTTGTCAGAAAGCAATTGAACTGGCCAGGGAAAAAGGGATCAACGTTGGCCTTTTCCGTCCTATTACCCTCTTCCCCTTCCCGAAAAAAGAGATCAGAGAATTAGGCAGGAAAGTAAAAGGAATAATGGTTGTAGAGATGAATGCAGGCCAGATGATTGAAGATGTCAGGTTATCGGTTGATTCTGATATCCCGATTGAACATTATGGACGGTTCGGAGGCATCATTCCTACACCCGATGAAATAGTTAACGTATTGGAGAACAAAATTATAGGAGACTGACGTGGAAGAGAAATTTGCACGACCGGAAATCAGAAAACCGGAGAATATCGTCTACAAGCGAACCGATCTCCTGGTTGACCGTCCCCTAAGTTACTGCCCGGGCTGCGGACACGGTGTTGTCCATCGTTTGCTTATGGAAGTTATTGAAGAGAAAGACATCGTCTCAAAAACGATCGGTATCTCTCCGGTAGGATGCTCTGTCCTGGCTTATGATTTCCTCGATGTCGATATGCAAGGAGCCGCTCACGGACGAGCACCAGCTTTAGCCACGGCCATTACCCGGTTGTGGCCCGACAGGTATGTCTTTACTTATCAGGGCGATGGCGACCTGGCTGCTATCGGGACAGCGGAAACCATTCATGCGTGTAACCGGGGGGAAAACTTCACAATCATCTTTATCAACAATGGCATCTATGGGATGACAGGCGGCCAGATGGCACCCACTACACTACCCGGCATGCGCTCCTCTACATCTCCCTACGGTAGGGATGTTGATATCATGGGGCACCCCCTTAAGATTACTGAACTGGTCGCCAATCTGCCAGGAACCTATTATGTGACACGGCAATCTGTTCAAACACCGGGCGCAGTCAGGAAAACAAAGAAAGCCCTGAGAAAAGCGTTTGACAACCAAGACCTAAACAAAGGTGTCTCCCTGGTTGAAGTCGTTTCAAACTGCAACTCAGGATGGAAAATGACTCCCGTTCAGTCCAATATATGGATGGAAGAAAACATGTTTCCGTATTATCCTCTTGGAGACATTAAAGTGGAAGGAACGCTGGTTGAAAAATAGAAGAAATAATTGTCAATAAAGAATTATACGTTATGACTGAAGAGATCATTATAGCCGGTTTTGGTGGACAAGGGGTTCTGTCGATGGGAAAAATCCTGGCATACTCCGGTGTGATGCAAGATCAGGAAGTTAGTTGGATGCCATCATATGGACCGGAAATGCGGGGTGGAACAGCAAACGTTACAGTCATCGTTTCAGATGAACGGATCAGTTCCCCGATTCTCAATAAATTTGATACCGCTATCATCCTGAATCAGCAATCAATGGATAAGTTTGAAGACTCGGTCAAACCGGGGGGATTGTTGATTTTTGACCCGAATGGAATCACGCGCTTTCCCAAACGGAAAGATATCAATATTTACTCAATTGCCGCTTCTGACGAAGCAGGTAAACTGGGATTGTCAATAGTTTTCAATATGATGGTTCTGGGTGGCTTCCTTAAGCTGAAACCAATCGTTAACCTGGAGAATATTCATAAAGGACTTGAAAAATCTCTTCCGTCCAGACACCATAAATTAATTCCCGATAACGAAAAAGCAATTGGGATCGGAATGGAGTTAATCCAGCCTATACAGGTACTGGAGTCCTAATTTGCATCATGGAAGAATTGTAAATCTGATGTAAAAAAACAAATAGTATGAAAAAATATAAGTGTACTGTCTGTGGTCATGTTTATGATCCGGCGGAAGGAGATCCCGATTCGGGGATAGCCTCAGGGACAGCATTCGAGGATCTTCCTGACGACTGGGAGTGCCCGGTATGCCAGGTATCGAAAGATGAATATGAGCCGATGGAATAAGGTTTTTCTCTCATTAGCTGATACCTTCAGGGGATTTTTATATCTTTGAGGGTAAATGATAGAATGAACCTTTTAGCAAAACCATCATGGAAAAAAGCATCAAAGGAACTAAAACCGAGCAGAACGTGTTGAAAGCCTTTGCAGGAGAGTCACAAGCCAAAAATCGATATCAGTTTTTTGCCAGTCAGGCTAAAAAGGACGGGTACGAGCAGATTGCAGCAATCTTTGAAGAGACAGCCCTGAATGAGGAGCAGCATGCCAAGATCTTTTTTCGATTTCTTGAAGGAGGAGCTGTGGAGATTACGGCAGCCTATCCTGCCTGCGTGATTGGGAAAACCAAAGAGAATCTGAAAGCCGCCGCCATGGGCGAACATGAAGAGTGGGCAGACCTCTATCCCGAATTTGCCAGCATTGCCACAAAAGAAGGATTCCTGAAGATTGCAACGGCATTTAACCTGATTGCCACGATCGAAGCCGATCATGAAGCGAGATACCTGAAGCTATTGAACAACATTGAGAATAACCAGGTATTCACCCGTGAAGAGAAGCAGTCATGGATATGTCGCAAATGCGGACACGTTCATTATGGCAACAAAGGCCTGAATAAGTGTCCTGTGTGCAATCACCCCTTAGGCTACTTTGAGATCAAAGCCACGAACTATTAGAATCTCAGCGACATAATAATGTAGTGAGATAGTGAAAATTGTTCAAACAGCAGATGGTTCGGATACCCTGTTTTTGCCTGAATTAAACGAACATTATCACTCTACATTCGGAGCGATCCACGAGTCACGGTATATTTTCATCGAGCATGCATTCAAAGCTATTGAACCGGATAAAGTTCCGGTTTTTATTTTTGAAGTGGGGTTTGGAACGGGGCTGAACGCACTCTTGACCGACTTGACCGCTAAGGCACTGAGACGCGAAGTGCGCTATACAGCTATTGAGAAATATCCTCTGGAAAAAGAGGTATGGGGCCAGTTGAATTATCCCCAACTGGCGCAAAAACAAGATTCGTCAAAAGAGTTCCGAAAAATTCATGAATCTCCCTGGGGAGTTCCCGCAGAGATCGACGATGGATTTATTCTTACCAAGATCCGGGCAGATATCCTTAAACCCATTCAACTGAAAGAAGATTTTAATATCATCTATTTTGATGCATTTGGCCCGGATGTACAACCTGATCTTTGGAGTGAAGAAATATTCCAAAATATGAACCGGCTGCTTGAACCAGGAGGGATCTTCATCACATATTCCTGCAAAGGGGAAGTGAAACGAAATCTGAAAGCAGCAGGCTTTGAGATTGAAAAACTGCCCGGCCCTCCGGGTAAAAGAGAGATCCTTCGCGCCCGGAAAAGTTGAAAGATTTTATGTAAGTTTGACAGGTTGAACCACAACAATGAGTGAAAAACAATTTAATATCAGAGTATATGGTTTGCTGGTTCACAACGGCAAAATACTTGTGTCCGATGAGTTCCGGTTGGATACCCTCATGACAAAATTCCCCGGTGGAGCATTGGAATTTGGTGAAGGAACCATCGAATGCCTTCAACGGGAATTCAAAGAAGAGCTTGATACGGAGACAGAGATAGTTAGCCACTTCTATACTACTGATTACTACCAACTTACCAAACTCCTACCTTCAACTATGCAGTTGATAAGCATCTACTACCTGGTAAAGGCAACTCATCCGTTTCGATTTATCACTTCCCATAAAAAATTCGACTTCCCCGAAAAAGTAGAAGGAGCCCAGAGCTTTCGATGGCTGTCACTTTCCAACCTATCTGAAGATGATGTGACATTTCCGATTGATAAAAAAGTAGTAGGCATGCTACTCAATTCCCCTAATGACTATATGACCATATGACTGTATGACTTAATAACCAATAACATGTTAAAGAAAATCAACATTGAATCCATTCTTTTCCTCGACGTTGAGACTGTCCCAATGTTCAGCGAATATGAAGAGCTTCCGGAGCCTTTTAAAAAGCTCTGGAGTAAAAAAGCAGAGCAACTGAATCGGTTCGTAAAGGGTCCGGATCAGGAATTGAAGACTCCGGAACAACTTTATGAACGAGCTGGGATATACGCTGAATTTGGAAAGATTATCTGCATTTCAACCGGGATATTTCGGAATAATACCCTGTGGATCAAATCCTTTTCCGGAGAGGATGAAGCGGTGATCCTTACCGATTTTGCATACCAGCTATCAAAAGCCCAGGAGAAAAAATACATCTATCTCTGTGCTCACAATGGGAAAGAGTTTGATTATCCTTACATCATCCGCCGGATGCTGATCAACGACATCCCCGTTCCACCAATTCTCGATCTTTCAGGCAAAAAGCCGTGGGAGGTGAACCACCTTGACACCATGGAACTATGGAAGTTTGGAGACTTCAAAAGTTACACATCACTGGAATTACTGGCAACACTCTTCAACATCCCCACACCTAAAGATGATATTGAAGGAAGTGATGTAGGACGGGTCTACTGGCAGGACCATGACCTTCCACGGATCGTCAACTATTGCCAGAAAGATGTAATAACCATCGTAAATTTGTTGCTAAAGTTTAAAGGCCAATCATTGGTTGAAAAGGATAAAATTCAGATAATAGAATAAGCATGACACAGTTTTTTTCGGATGTCTATAGGATTCTAAGACAAATATCCTCTATTTTGGTTGTCACAGTTTCTTGCCTTACAAATTTCCCATCCTGTAATCAAACGGATATGAAGCAGGAAATCTATGTTTTAGGACAAATCCCGCAAACTGACGATATGGTTTTCTTATTTGAACAACGAACATCGGAGCTTGAAAAGATTGACTCTGTTAACGTGGAATCTGATGGAACATTTCACTTCATCATCCACCCTGTTGAACCTGGTATTTATGCACTCAGGTTCGATCCCGGACAACAGGTGGTTTTCATCGCCTCCCCGGGCGACACCATAGACATTATTGCGGATCAGAATAACTTTACCGGTTCAATTCAGGTCGAAGGAAATGAGGAGTCTGCTCTTCTTCAAACATTCTATTCCTATTCGAACAAAAACCACAGGAAGGTAGACTCTCTTCAATCAATTGTGGAACAACACAAGAATGATCCCGGTTTTTATCAATTAACCCGTCAGTTGGATTCGGTATTTGCTTCAATATGGGAAGAGCAGCGAGTTTATGAAAAAACTTTCATCCGGGATCATCCGGGTACACTGGCTGCTCTGCTGGTGATAAACTATCACTTCGGTGTCAGACCGGTCCTCTCCCCGGATACCGATTATTCTGATTTCAAGAAAGTCGACAGCGGGTTGATGGCGAACTATCCTCAAAATAAACATACACAACTCTTTCACCATTGGTTGAAGGAGATAAAATAAAAAATTGTAAGTTTGGGTCAAGTAAACTCCATGAGCAATAAAATCTATTTCGCATCCGATTTTCATCTCGGCATTCCCGATTACAAGAGTAGTCTGAAACGTGAAATCAAGCTTGTGAGATGGCTGGATGAGATAAGCAAAGATGCTACTGAAATATATCTGATGGGGGATATCTTCGATTTCTGGTTCGAGTACCAGAACACGATTCCAAAAGGATATGCCCGTTTATTGGGCAAACTCGCAGAGATCACTGATGGAGGAATCCCGATTCATCTCTTCCGCGGAAACCACGATATGTGGGCGTTCCATTACCTTCAGGATGAGCTCCACATCCAGCTTCACAGGGAGCCGGAAATCAAACGGCTCGGAGCAAAACTGTTTTACCTGGCTCATGGAGATGGCTTAGGCCCCGGAGATCGTGGGTATAAATTAATTAAAAAGATCTTTGCCTGTCGGTTCAACCAATGGCTCTTTCGGTGGCTTCACCCCGACATCGGTATCCGGATGGCACTCTTCTGGTCACGGCGCAGTCGATATATCGCTGAGGTAAGAGAGAAAAAAGATGAAGAACGAACCCTTCGTTTGATCGAAGAACGAATCACAACTCATTCGAAAGAGATCCTGAAAAAAAATCCTGATTTAGATTTCCTGATTTACGGACATTACCATTATCCGCTGGATATCTATCTGACCGATCATACGCGTCAGATTGTGCTGGGTGACTGGCTGACCCATTTTACCTATGCCGAATTCGATGGGGAAGAGCTAAAAGTAAAGACGTTTGAATAAAAAAGAGAGGCTGTCTCAACTATTAGACAGCCTCTCTTCTTTTTGTGTAGTTTGTCCTATTCAGGATGAATCGCTTCTACCGGGCAAACATCGGCACAAGCGCCACAATCTGTACACTCATCAGGATCAATCACATAGATATCTCCTTCTGCAATTGCTTCCACAGGACATTCGTCGATGCAAGAACCGCAAGCGGTGCAATCGTCATTAATAATATAAGCCATGATTCAGGAATTTTATAGACCCGCAGCGCGGGGATTTGTTAAATAAATTGGGTTCTGGCGGCAAAAATATATGATTTTTTACAATACACAAAAGTTTTCTCGTTTTTCTTTAATTGATAGCATGAAAGCTGTAAATTTGTATGCTTAAAACCACTCCCATCATGACTAAAAAAAATCGACCAGTTGAAGAGCGTGAATCTGTCGTTGTTAAGTTCGTTGGCGATTCCGGAGACGGCATGCAGCTAACCGGAAGTCTCTTCTCTGAATCTGCTGCAGAAGCAGGCAATGATCTTGCTACCTTCCCTGATTTTCCAGCTGAAATCCGTGCACCTCACAATACCATTCCTGGAGTATCCGGCTTTCAGGTTCATATAGGTAGTGCAAAGATCTACACCACGGGGGATCTTTGCGATGTGATTGTTGCGATGAATCCTGCCTCTCTGAAAGCAAATCTGAAATGGGCTAAAATAGGAGCTACCCTGTTGGTTGATACAGATGCATTTGATCTAAAAGCGATCGAAAAGGCAGGATATGAAACAAATCCCCTTGAAGATGATAGTCTTATAAAATATAACCTGATCAAAGCTCCCATTACATCACTTACCCGGGAGAGCCTGAAAGATTCAGATGTGGATAACAAAACCGCATCCCGTAGCAAAAACATGTTTGCCCTGGGAATACTCTATTTTATCTTCGGGCGACCATTGGAGCCAACGTTTAAATTTTTTGGGAAGAAATTCAGGAAAAGTAAGAAGCTGGCCGAGATCAATAAAATCGTTCTGCTAGCTGGTTACAACTTTGCCGATACAATTGAGATGATCGAATCGGTTATCCATGTCTCCGCCGCAAAGCTTCAACCAGGTAGGTACCGAAATATCACCGGCAATGTCGCCACAGCCTGGGGCCTGCTTGCCGCTGCGGAAAAATCCAAGAGACAACTTTTTCTGGGATCCTATCCAATCACGCCCGCTACAGAAATTTTAATGGAACTGGCAAAGCATAAATCACTTGGAGCAAAAGTATTTCAGGCTGAAGATGAGATTGCCGGAATCTGCTCAGCCATCGGAGCCAGCTATGCAGGACTGATGGCCTGTACCACTACATCTGGTCCCGGACTGTCACTGAAGGGTGAAGCGATCGGTCTGGCGGTCATCACCGAGCTCCCATTAGTGATCGTCAATGTCCAGCGCGGTGGCCCCTCTACCGGCCTGCCAACCAAATCAGAACAATCCGATCTGATGCAAGCTCTTTACGGACGAAACGGAGAGTGCCCGGTCATCGTGATTGCTGCATCCACATCAGATAACTGTTTTGATTATGC
>JACNKI010000194.1 GCA_014382125.1 Bacteroidota bacterium
CATTTCATCTTCACGAATTTTTATTTCAGAGCCGGAAATTTATTAAGTTTGCTGCTTCCTAATAGTTATTCCGGATTGTCCAAAATTAGTAAAAATAGAGTTGAGCGGAAGGAGATTGATCACGATCCTTTTAGTAGCCTGAAGTCATTTATTGAAGGTGAGGAGAAAGAGCGACAGCGTTTATCCCGGGAATTACATGACGGGATCGGACAATACCTCATCTCCATCAAGATGAAACTTGAAAGCCTGCTTTACCTGGATGAGGACGAGGTTAAAGAGCAGATTTCAAGGCTCAGGACCGATTTCGACGAGGTCCTGGATGAGATCAGGAGAATCAGTAACAACCTGATGCCTTCTGTTTTGGAAGCCTTCGGTGTGGTATTTGCTATCCGGAATCTCTGTATTGAGACGAGCGAACACACCGGATTAAAGATTTCTCTCGACTTTAAAGGTGATCTTGAGTCGCTGAACACGACTCTCAAGACATATCTCTTCCGGATTGCACAGGAAGCGGTGAACAACATTGTTAAACATGCCAGAGCAACCAGTGTGGGAATTATCCTGGAGCGAAAAAAAGATGAGGTGGTTTTTAATATCCGCGATGACGGCAAGGGATTTAATCTACAGGAGATCAAAGCCGGAACGGGGCATGGAATGAACAACATGCGGGAGCGGGTTAACTTGTTGAAGGGAGCGATTAAGATTGAATCACATGAAAATATAGGTACGGAGATTGCAATAGATATCCCTGTATTTCATTAAAAGTATGGAGAACATTAACATTTTTCTGGTCGATGACCATCAACTTATTCTTGATGGCATTAAAGCACTTCTCTCCGGAGTCAATGATATCACGATCATTGGTGAAGCAACCACCGGGAACGAACTGCTCGAGAAGATTCCCCAGGCACACCCGGATCTCATTCTGATGGACATTTCACTCCCTGATATCTCCGGTATTGAGCTTACACGTATCATCAGTAACAGATACCCTGCAAGTAAAATCCTGATCCTTTCGATGTATACAAATGAGGATTTTGTGTTTAACGCCATGAAAGCAGGAGCCAAAGGATACCTTTTAAAGAATACTTCGCGACAGGAGCTTCTTGATGCCATCTATGCCATCCATTCCGGACAAGAGTTCTTTAGTGGATCGATCTCGCAGGTCATCTTGAAAAGCTTCCTCAGGAAAGTTAATGAACCAGAGACAACTAACGAAAATGGGGCTCAACCACTTTCCAACCGTGAACACGAGATCCTGAAACTTTTCGCTGAGGGATTTAACAACAAAGAGATAAGCAATACGCTGGGCATCAGTATCCGGACGGTTGAATCCCATAAAAATCACATTGTCAAAAAACTAGGCTTAAAATCTACTGTAGAGATGGTGAAATTTGCCATTAAAAACAAGATCGTTGAATTATGATAGCATGCACACGGATTAGCGACATTAAAAACCAGCTGACAGCTAGTAGAAGAAAGAAGAAGACGATTGGTTTTGTTCCTACAATGGGAGCATTCCACGAAGGCCACCTGGAACTGATCCGGAGATCAAAGAACGAAAATGATCTTACTGTTTGCAGCATCTTCATCAACCCGATCCAGTTTAACAACGCAAATGATCTGAGCAACTACCCCCGGATGCTTGAACAGGATAAAAAAATTCTAACCAAAGAAGGTGTTGAATTGCTCTTTGCTCCTGAAGCAGAAGAGATGTATCCGCCTGGAGAGAAGCAAGATCTCGATCTGGACCTGGGTCGCCTCGATAGGGTGATGGAAGGGGAGCACCGTCCGGGTCATTTCAAAGGAGTCATCATTGTTGTAAAGAAGCTACTGGATATCATAGAGCCAACACGTGCTTATTTCGGCAAGAAAGATTTTCAGCAACTAATAATCATTGAGCACATGGTGCGCGCTCTACACCTCCGTGTAAAGGTTGTCGCCTGTGAGACCTTCAGGGAACCTGATGGGCTGGCGATGAGTAGTCGGAATTTACAGTTGACAATCGGCGAACGGCAATTGGCGTCAAAGATCTATGATGTGCTGATGTATACCAAAGCCAATGCCGGATCTGTTCCGGTACAGAAACTGCAGCTCATTTCATTGAAACGACTCGTGGAAATTCCCGAATTTCGTGTTGAATATTTCAAGATTGTAAATAAGCGAACCCTGCTGCCTGTCGACACCTGGGATGATCCGGAAGAGATCATCGCATGCACCGCTCTCTATCTTGGAGACATCCGCCTGATCGACAATATGGAACTTTTTTCGTAATTTTACCGCATGAATATAGAAGTGCTGAAATCGAAGATCCACCGGGGTACTGTTACCGAGGCTGATATTCATTATGTTGGAAGTATTACCATCGATGAGTTGTTGATGGAAGCTTCCAATATTATTGAGAATGAGAAGGTTCATGTACTAAATATCAATAATGGTGAACGAATTGAAACATATGTACTAAAAGGGAAAAAAGGCAGTGGAGTGATCTGTTTGAATGGCGCTGCCGCACGCAAGTTTATGCAGGGTGATATCGTGATTATTGCATCGTATGCGATGATGGATTTTGAAGAGGCTAAAACATTTAAGCCTGTCCTGGTTTTCCCCGATCACAATAACAACCTCCCTAACGGTTAAAAAGCAACCTGATGCCCTCAATACAATCTGAATCGAAACCCTTCAAAGCGGGGTTTCTTTCCATCTTTAAATTTGTTTTTTTCCTTGGATTGGGCATCCTGATCATCTGGCTTTCGATAAAAGATCTTACGGAAGTTGAAAGACAAGAGATCATTAATGCATTCCGCACGGCCGATTATTATTGGGTAATTCTGGCACTTGGACTGGGCATTCTCAGTCATCTCGTGCGCTCTTTACGCTGGATGATGTTCATGGAGCCGATGGGGTATAAGCCCCACTTAAGAAACTCGTTCTATGCCGTGATGATCGGATACATGGCCAACCTCGCATTCCCCCGGCTGGGGGAGGTAACCCGTTGCGGTATCCTGGCCAAATATGAAAAGATCCCGTTTAATAAATCACTCGGCACCGTAATCACCGAGCGTGCCATTGACATGCTGATCTTTCTGGGACTGTTCATCCTGATGATTGTGACCCAGGTCGGAACCATCAGGGAATACCTTGATGAGACGATCTACCCGAAACTGGTTGCGAAGTTTGGCACACTTCACTATTCCCGACTATTCTGGCTTACAACAAGTAGCCTGGTCACTCTTGTTACGGTTCTCTTTTTCATCTTTCGTGTCAGATTACGAAAATTCAAACTATATCAGCAAATTAAAAACCTCATTATCGGTTTCTGGGAAGGGTTGAAATCACTGAGCAAGATCAAACGACCCTGGTTGTTTATCTTATATTCGTTGGGAATATGGGCACTCTACTTCATGACGCTCTATGTCTGTTTCTTCTGTTTCCCATCCACCTCCAATCTCTCTCTTGGGGCAGGCTTATCGGCTCTGGTACTGGGCAGCATCGGGATCATGATCACTCCCGGAGGGATTGGCTTATACCCAGCCCTTATCCAGGAAACGTTGAAACTATACGGGATCTCTCTGACAACAGGTCTGGCCCTGGGTTGGATTACCTGGACAACCCAAACCTTGATGATCCTGATCGTTGGAGGGATTTCATTGTTGCTTCTCTCCATTAATAAAACCCACTATGGAAAAACTGGAACGGATAAAAACCAAGATTCTCAGCCGGGAACAAATTAAAAACCAGTGTAATATCTGGCGTTTTAATGAGAAGAAGATCGTTTTCACTAACGGTTGTTTCGACATTCTTCATTTAGGCCATATCGAGTACCTCATCCAAGCGGCCGATCTTGGTGGCATCCTGCTGATCGGATTGAACTCGGATGTCTCTGTGAAAGCTATCAAGGGTTCCGATCGTCCATTCAACAGTGAAGAGTCCAGAGCTATTATCCTTGCTTCACTCTCGTTTGTTGACGGCTTGATCATTTTTGATGAAGAGACACCATATGAGTTGATCAAACTTGTTAAACCTGACATCCTGGTGAAAGGAGCCGATTATTCTGTGGATCAGATCGCAGGGCACGATATCGTCCAGGCACATGGCGGAGAGGTTGTTACGATTCCGTTGACAGAAGGGTATTCCACAACAGACCTCATTGCCAGAATCAAGCGTTAATTTCACTACTTTTGTGAAACTGGTGAGTTGGTGAGTTGGGACTGGCAAACAACGAATTACGAATAGCGAACTGCGAATAGCGAGCTTTGAATGGCGAAAATAAAAACAACATTTTTCTGTCAGAATTGTGGCGCTCAATCACCTAAATGGCTTGGGAAATGTCCCTCCTGCGCAGAGTGGAATACGTTTGTTGAAGAGGTGATCCAGCGGGAAGAGGTTAAACGGGGATATCGGATGCCGGATGCCGGAAACAGAAAGCCGGTTAAGATTTCCGATGTTTCAATGTCTAACGAGAAACGTATCGACCTGCACGACCAGGAGCTGAACCGGGTGCTGGGAGGAGGCCTTGTGCCGGGATCAGTTGTGTTGATCGGCGGCGAACCCGGGATTGGAAAATCCACCCTGATGCTCCAGGTATCACTCCATTGTCAGGGGCTGAAAGTACTTTATGTTACGGGTGAAGAGAGTGATCAGCAGATCCGCATGCGGTCTGACCGGATCGGGATGAAAAACGAAGCATGCTTCATCCTTGCAGAGACGTCCACACAAAACATTTTCCCCTGCCTGGATGAAATAAAACCTGATCTGATTGTGGTCGACTCAATCCAAACTCTGAGCACACAGGTGATCGACTCTTCGGCGGGGAGTATCTCCCAGATCCGGGAGTGTACCGCCGAACTTCAAAAATATTCCAAAACGACTAACATCCCGGTGATCCTGATCGGTCATATCACCAAAGATGGCACCATTGCCGGACCTAAAATCCTGGAGCATATGGTAGATACTGTGTTGCAATTCGAAGGCGACCGAAATTACGGGTATAGAATATTAAGAGCTGTCAAGAACCGCTTTGGTTCAACGTCTGAGCTGGGGATCTATGAGATGCAGGATCGTGGCCTCCGGCAAGTATCGAACCCTTCGGAAATCCTGCTTTCCCAACGTGATGAGAATGTCAGCGGTATCGCTATCGCCGCTACGATCGAAGGGTTGCGTCCCATGCTTATCGAGACCCAGGCTCTGGTAAGCTCCGCCGCTTATGGCACACCTCAACGCTCCAGTACCGGGTTCGACACCCGCCGGCTGAATATGCTGCTGGCAGTGCTGGAGAAACGGAGTGGTTTCCGGTTGGGTGTTAAAGATGTCTTCCTCAACATCGCCGGCGGGATCCGGGTCGATGACCCGGCAATCGACCTTGCTGTGGTGGTAGCAGTACTCTCATCCAACGATGATGTTCCCATTGATAACAAAATCTGTTTTGCAGCAGAAGTCGGCCTTTCCGGAGAGATCAGGCCTGTGACCCGTATCGAACCAAGGATCGTGGAAGCGGAGAAACTCGGCTTTGAGAAGATCTATATCTCACAGTATAATTCCAAAGGGATTTCACATCGAAAATTCAAGATCCAGGTTGCTCCTGTAAAAAAAATTGAGGAGCTTTGGGTATCTCTTTTCCGATAATTGATTATCTTGGTGGAAATTTTAAACCATCCACCTATGACACTAATCATCATTCAAATCCTGATCCTGGCCTTTGCCGTGATCCTCACCAGTTACATCCTTCCGGGGATTTATGTTAAATCATTCTGGTCAGCTCTGCTGATAGCTATTGTGCTGGCATTATTAAATGCCTTCGTCAGACCAATTATGGAGTATATCTCAATCCCATTTACACTTTGGACATTCGGGCTGTTTCTCTTTGTGATCAACGCGCTTATAATCATGCTGGCAGGCGCAATCGTGAAAGGCTTTGAAGTGAAAGGATTCTGGTGGGCACTGATCTTCAGTATCATCCTGTCAGTGATTATGTATCTTTTAGAAGAGATGATCCTTCCCGCATTTAGCTGGTCATGAGACTCCGGAAACTCGCCAATCATACCGAAATTACAGATATCATTTCCCGGTGTCAGGTCTGCCATGTAGCGATGGTGGATAATGAGGGAAAACCATACCTGGTACCTATGAACTTTGGCTTTGCTGATGATGTCATCTATCTTCACTCGGGTCAGAAGGGAAAAAAGATAGATAGTCTGAAGAAAAATCCCGAAGTCTGCATTAATTTCACTACCGATCATGAACTTCGTTACCAACACAAAGAGGTTGCCTGTTCGTGGAACATGAGATATCGAAGTGTGTTGTGCTACGGCACGGTTGAATTTATCGAAGCTGCACAGCTGAAAAGGAAGGCTCTGGATGTAGTGATGAAACAATATACCGGCGGGAAATTCAACTACAATCCGCCATCTATCCGGGAAGTCAATTGCTGGACCATTAAGGTTGAAAGGTTCAACGGGAGAGCATACGGATATTAAGCCTTCTTATTTAAATCGATTTCAAATTGTTTGTTTTTTCGATATGTTAATTCTGACATGTCGAGAAAAATTGTAATTTTGCGTTTTTCCTTTAACCTTGAATCACAATATATATATAGGCATTGATGATACAGATAACCTGGTGTCAATTGGGACAGGACATCTGGCAAGAGATCTGGCCAATTCACTTGACGATGCCGGGTTGGTGAGGATCTTTTCGATCACCCGGCATCAGTTGCTAGTCGATCCAAAGATTCCATTTACGTCACACAATTCTGCTGCCTGTATCACAGGTCAGATTACCGGGAACGAATTTCAGGTCAGGGAGTTTTGTGCTGACTTTCTGTTGAACCATGCAGCCGATGGTTCTGATGTGGGATTATGCATCGTGTTGGAAGAGAGCATTCCTGAAGAGATTGTCTCCTTTGGTCAACGTGCTAAAATAGAAGTCCTGAAGGAAAACGAAGCCCTTGATATTGCAAAAAAGTATTCAATATATCTGATTGGGTTGACAGGTCAAAAGATCGGTGTTATTGGTGCTCTGGCGGCTGTAGGATTACGGTTTCATGGGAACGACGGCCGGTTACTATGGCTGAACCGTCTTCGGGAGATACAGGGGATATTCACTATAGGGAAATACCAGGAATTGGTGCCGGTGGATACGATCGTGGATATTGACGGAAATTTGCTCCATCCTGAAAGCAAAATAAATATTTCAGATTGGTGCCGGCCTGTGGTTAAGAACAAAAAAATTGTTTTATTTGCAGAGAAATCTGATGCACATGAAAAGTACGAATACCAGTCCGCTTCCAAGGAGTATATCAAGCATCTTTCCGAATAGGATTGCGGGAAATGTTGCGGAGGTAGCGTTTCTGTTAATTCTGGGCATGCTGGCAATCGCTATTCATGCCAAGCTTCGTATTCCGATGCAACTCCCCGGCAGGCAAGGTATTATCTTTCTGACTATTATCATCCTGGCCCGCGGTTGGTCCAGGTTCCCCTTTGCCGCCACCATCGCCTGTGCAGGTTCAGCAATCCTTCTGGCCACATCCTGGCTTGGTTTTCGTGAACCCCTGATGCCTGTCACTTACATCCTGATTGGCGTCTTCCTTGATCTGCTTTTCCTGGGATTTCGTAAGATCACCCCGTTTGTTATGGCAACCGCCCTATCCTGTGCCATTGGATGGATGTCTATTCCCCTGATCAAATTTTTTATTGCCTCGTTTACCGGACTCCTCTTCACCTCTTTCCGGTTTGGTCTCGGCTGGCCTGTTATGACCCATATCATTTTCGGTTTTGCAGGTGGTTTGCTCGGTGCAAGCATCCTTAAATTATCCTCTCACCTCCAGAAAAAATAATCCCTAATGCAGCATTTTACTGTTTTTTTACATTCCCGATATGCCACTTTCAACATATCGACCTGGTTCCTTTTTATAACTTTACTTTTGCAGACTGTTGGGTTCTCGCAGACACCTGTTACCGGGATCATCCGGAATTGTGACACCGGAGATCCGGTTTCAGGAGCCAATATCCTGGTACAGGAAACAGGGATAGGCGCTGTTTCCGAAGGTGACGGAACCTTTTTATTAGATGTGCCCGAAGGTGTGAAATCGAGGCTCCAGATATCCTTTGTCGGATACCAGGGGCTGATACAACCTGTTTCAGCCAAACAGGTTACCGATACTATTCATCTCATTCTTTGCATGAAACCTGAGATCCAGCAGATGCCTGAAATATTTATCACCGCTACCCGTACGCCACAGAAACCATCGCAGATTCCGGCCCGGATAGCAACCATCCTGGGATCAGAGGTGTTGGAAATGCCTATCAGCAATACCGATGAAGCCTTACAAGTTGTCCCGGGTATCAACTTTGATCGTGATTTCGGGATTTTTTCCAAAAATTCCAGCGTAACCATGCGAGGATTGAATGGCTCTTACCGCACCCTAATCCTGATGGACGGAGTCCCGCTCAATAAAACGGATGGCGGAGGCATCAACTGGAACCGGTTGATCCCGGGTTATATCGAGCGGATCGAAGTGCTGAAAGGACCGGTTTCAGCTGTCTATGGATCCAACGCGATGTCGGGAGTGGTTAACGTCATTACTCGAAAACCCATTGCCAGGTTTGAAGGAGAGATAAAAGCCTTCACCGGGACATTCCGAACATTTGGTGGATTTATTAAGGTTGGCGGAAGTCTGATTAAAAGAGACCGAGGATTCTATTACAACGCCACCGGTTTCTATCGCAAGGGGAAAGGATATATTGTGGAGCCGGAAGCCACCCGTGATTCATTTGATACAAATACCTACCTGAAAGAGGGGACGCTTGCCGGAAAATTGGGGTATCAGTTCAATCAACGTAACAAGGTGGAATTGGAGTACAACTATTACAACGATATCCGGGGGGCCGGAACGAAGATCTATGAGCCGCTGGGAAGCTATAACCGGTATCCCACTCATTTTGTCAGGCTCTCGACTCAGAATGGCTGGGGGAAATATAGTTTACTGGTAAATGGATTTTTTCAACACGAGAACTACATCCGGCAAAATGAATCGATCAGTAATAAAAGTGGGAAATATACGCTCTACAAAACCGATAGCAAACGAAATGATTATGGGTTATGGCTCAACCTCACCAACCAGATCCGGAAGAATCAGGCAATCACTGTGGGGATGGATCTGAAACAGGGAAACGTAAATGCCACCACTACCTATCTTACCTCATCCGACATCCTGAATAACAAAGGGAAAATGTCGTTTTTTGCTCTGTTTGCCGAATACCAGTTGAGTATACTTCAGAAAAAGATGGCGATCACAGGCGGACTTCGCTGGGATATCGCCTGGTTTACCAACGGATCCTTTACCATTGAAGATCCCAGCAAGCTTACCCAATTCATGACCAATTTCCCTACTGAGTTCTCAGATGAAACATGGAATGCCATCAGTCCAAAACTGGGATTACAATACAACTTCAACTCACTTCAAAGTCTGTATCTCTCCTATGCCCATGGGTTCCGGCCTCCCATCCTGGATGACATGTGCAAAAACGGCAATATCAGTAAAGGATTTAAACTGGCCAACCCGCAACTGAAACCAGAATCGATCGACAACTTCGAAGCCGGTTCCACGGTTATGTTTTTCAAAAAAATCAGACTGGAACCTTCTCTTTATTTGTCGCTGGGAAGAGACTTTCAATACTTCGTAGCTACAGGGGATAGTGTCAATACGGGAGGGAATAATCTCAAACCTGTGATGAAACGCGAGAACATCAGCCGGGTGCGGGTTCTTGGTGCTGAGATCACCATGAATATTCCCCTTGTAAAAACACTCGACCTGATCGCCAACTATGCCTATAACGACTCCCGGATCACTCAATTTGACACTTCCCTGTTTACAGGCGAAGACCTGACCGGAAAGTTTCTGATGGAAGTTCCTCCTCATCAGGCATTTGCCGGGTTGGTCTTTACCCCCTGGTGGCTTACTGCTTCCATCACATTTCGGTTTGTTGGAAAGCAATGGATTGATGATGCCAATACCGTTCAAACTCCTGATTATTTTACCATCGACATGAAGGCTTCACATACCTTCTTCAATCATCTTACCCTTGGTCTCACAGTTCAGAATCTCTTGAACAGACAATGGGTTAACAATAAAGGTCAACTTAGTCCGGGCCGGTTCATTATGCTGAATCTCTCCTTTCGTTTTTTAAGGTAAGGCCTTAGAAAGAAGTTCTTCATACTTTACTTCATTTGTAAATCCTTCGCGTACCTTTGTAAAAAATAGCATGCATGAAGGCAATGATCTTAACACATATACAGGAGCTGTCGGAGACCAGCGAACCACTGATCCTGGCCGATATCCCGGATCCCATTCCGGATGACCATGAGATTCTGATTAACGTATCAACCTGTGGTGTGTGTCATACCGAACTGGATGAGATTGAAGGCCGGACACCTCCTTCATTTTTCCCAATGGTTCTGGGGCATCAGGTTGTCGGGCATGCTTCCAGGTTGGGCCCCGGGGTGACAAAATTCAACATCGGCGACAGGATTGGTGTCGCCTGGATCTTCTCGGCCTGTGGCAAATGCTCCTATTGTAAATCCGGAAACGAAAACCTCTGTCCTGATTTCAAAGCTACCGGAAGAGATGCGTTTGGCGGGTATGCAGAAAAGATGAAAATCCATGAAGACTTTGCTCTCTCCATTCCGGCTCCTTTTACAGATGAGGAGGCCGCTCCATTACTGTGCGCCGGTGCGATTGGGTTACGGTCTGTCAGACTTACTCACTCTTCCAATCAGCTTCCATCGTGGGGTGAAGGACATTCTGTGGGATTAACCGGTTTCGGTGCTTCCGCACACCTGGTATTAAAAATGATCCGGTATGTATGGCCAGATGTTAACGTTTATGTGTTTGCCCGAAGTAAATCTGAACA
>JACNKI010000033.1 GCA_014382125.1 Bacteroidota bacterium
TCATCCGTGTTCAAAAATATCAAAGATGAATTGTGTAATTTTACAGAAAATAGAAAGAATGGATTTACAGAAGATTGAACTGGAAAATAAAGTCATCTCTGCGCTCAGAATGGTTTTTGATCCTGAGATTCCGGTCAACATTTACGACCTTGGTCTTATCTATGAGATGAAGATTGATGATCACAATAATATATATATCCTGATGACCCTCACCACTCCGAATTGTCCTGTAGCAGAAGATATGCCAGCCATAGTTCACGATGAAGTTAAACGGATCGAAGAAATTGGTGACGTGAAGGTTGACCTCACCTTCGAACCACCCTGGGATGTAGACAAACTCACCGATGAAGCCAAACTGGAACTGGGCATGCTTTAACGAGTGACCAATCAATTTTTTGTATCTTTGCTATCCCAAAATCTCACATACATGACCCCGGTAATTGGTCCCTTACTAGCAAAAATCAATACTCCGGACGACCTGAAGAAACTATCTTTAGAGGAGTTACCACAGCTATGTGAGGAGGTTCGTTCGCTGATCATCGATGTCATCTCGGTTAACCAGGGACATCTGGGAGCAAGTTTGGGTACGGTGGAACTGACCGTTGCCCTCCATTATATATTCGATGCACCGGAAGATAAAGTGATCTGGGATGTTGGACATCAGGCTTATGCTCATAAGATCCTGACAGGACGGAAAAATCTTTTTCATACAATACGCATGTATAAGGGGCTCAGTGGTTTCCCAAAGATGTCAGAGAGCGAATATGATGCTTTCGGCGTTGGACACTCTTCTACCTCTATCTCTGCTGCCCTGGGTATGGGTGTAGCTGCTGCACTCAACGGTGATACAAGCCAGCATCATGTAGCTGTGATCGGCGATGGAGCGATGACTGGCGGTATGGCAATGGAAGCGTTGAACAATGCTGGTGTCTCCAACGCTAACTTACTGGTGATATTGAATGACAACCAGATCGCAATCGATAGAAATGTAGGTGCCATTAAGGATTACCTGGCTGATATTGTAACCAGCCGTACATACAACAAACTGAAGGATAAGATATGGTTTCTGATGGGTGGTGGAACTAAGTATGGGAAGAACTCCAGGGCAATCGTGAAACAACTTGGGAATGCAGTAAAATCTTCTCTCCTCACCAAAAGCAACCTCTTTGAAGCGTTTAACTTTCGGTATTTTGGTCCGGTCGACGGAAATGATGTGATCCGTTTGGTAAAACTCTTGTCTGACATGAAGAACATTCGGGGACCGAAGCTGCTTCATGTCAGTACCGTGAAAGGCAAAGGTTTTGAACAGGCTGAGAAGGATCAGATCGGATACCATGCTCCCGGTGTTTTTGATCGTAAAACAGGTGAGATCCAAGAAGACAAATGCTATGGGCAGCCTCCGAAATACCAGACTGTATTCGGACAAACAATCGTCGAGCTGGCTGAAAAGAATCCAAAAATTGTTGGAATTACTCCCGCTATGTCGACAGGTTGCTCTCTCAATATCATGATGAAGAAAATGCCTGACCGGACATTCGATGTGGGAATCGCTGAGCAGCACGCGGTAACCTTCTCAGCCGGACTTGCCACAGAAGGATATATTCCCTTCTGTAATATATACAGTACCTTCATGCAACGAGCGTACGATCAGATGATTCACGATGTAGCGCTACAAAAATTGCATGTTGTTTTCTGTCTTGACCGCGGAGGACTGGCCGGTGAAGACGGGGCAACCCACCATGGCGCCTTTGATCTCTCTTTCCTCCGATGTATTCCTAACATGACAGTGGCAGCGCCAATGAACGAAGAAGAACTTCGCAATATGATGTATACGGCCCAGTTTGAAGGAATAGGTCCGTTTGCTATCCGGTATCCGAGAGGGAGAGGAGTGATGCCCGTTTGGAAAACGGAATTCCGGAAGCTGGAAATCGGAAAAGGAAGGGTGATCCGGGAAGGCCGCAAGGCCGCTATCCTCACAATTGGACATATAGGAAATTATGCGATTGCCGCCTGTCGGGAACTAGAAGAGGCCGGATATGATGTAGCTCATTATGATATGCGGTTCCTGAAACCACTGGATGAATCGTTGTTGCACGAGATCCTTAAGAAATTCGATAAACTTGTTACTGTAGAAGACGGGACAATTGTAGGTGGCTTGGGTAGCGCTGTGCTTGAGTTCATCAGTGACAATAACGATTCCACTGCTGTAAGGCGCCTGGGAATTCCCGATCAGTTCATCGGTCAGGGCTCCCTGGAAGAGCTGCATAGAGAATGTGGTTATGACACTCAAGGTATTGTCAAATCGGTTATGGAATTACTGGAAGCTGGATCTTCCAGTCACAAGTCACAAAAAGAAATAAACCATGAAAAGAAAAGCAATCGTAACCGGTGCATACGGAGCAATCGGTAAAGCCATTGCAAAAGGCATCGCTGAATATGGCCTGGAAGTGATCCTGGTCGGTAGAGATGAAGGAAAACTCGCCAAGGCTATAACAGATATCCAGAAGCTCGCTCCGGATACAGGGCTGGGTTATGCTGTGGTAGATCTTTCAAGTCAGAAGGAAATCAGGAAATTCAGCAAGGACTGGCAGGGCCCTCTTCATGTACTTGTCAATAATGCCGGTACGACTCCCCGTTCGCGGATTGAAACCGATGAAGGGATCGAGATACAGTGGGCCACCAATGTGTTGGGATATTACTGGATGATCAAGTACTTTTCACCCCATATGAAAGAGCAGAATGACACCCGCATCGTCAATGTAGCCAGTTATTGGGCCGGAGACCTGAATTTTGACGACCTGGAATTCAAAAACCGTTATTACGATAATGACAAGGCATACCGGCAGTCCAAACAGGCTGACCGGATGCTGACCGAAGCGTTTGCTCACCACCTCAAAAGCGATGGAATCTGTGTAAATGTTTGTCATCCGGGAGATGTCAACTCGAAATTAAGCAATGATCTTGGGTATGGAGGAAGCGAAACTCCTGAGCAGGGTGCCGACACACCGGTCTGGCTGGCAACCTCAGATGAAGTCGAAGATCAAACAGGACATTACTACGAGCACCGCGAGAAGCGTCATTGCTCATTCATGAGCGACAAGAAGGGAGTGGAACGCCTGTTCAAACTTTGCCAGGAATACCCGTGATTGATACCCCTTTGTAAAATTATTCTGTTATGATCAATTTCCTGGAAGATGCTCTTTGCCCGGAGATGGCTCTGATAATATACATCCCTTCTGAGATCCCTGAGATATCAAGTGAAATTCTGTGAGCTGTGGTATTACCCGGAATCGGGTAGTGCCTGATCAACATTCCCTGTAAGTTGAACAGGTCAATTGTTGTCTCGCTCCCTAAGGTCTCAGCAAACTCTATCCACACGATACCTTTTGCCGGATTGGGATAGATTCGGATCCGCTCTGCTGAAGAGGGTGCTTCATCAACACCTATACAAACAGTCACGTGGATATACTCTTTTTTATGCATCGTCTGGGTATGAATCCCGTCAGAGATGGTCAGGATAACATCATACACTCCGGAGTGGTGATACTTGACAACCGGGTTTTGTTCATCTGACCAGGCCGGGGTTCCGCCTGGAAACTCCCATTGCCACGAGGTGACATTTTCAAAAGAGTCATCCATGAAACGGACCATATGCCATTTACAGATATGAGTTGTGTCGGCGTGGAAGAAGGGATATGGTCCTTCAATATTCACCTCCATAAACTCCATGTATTTCTTGAACAGGATGGCTTTCTGTGAAGGTGGCTGGCCATCAGCCAGCAGACCGAACTCTTTGAAGGTCCCAATCGTTTTGTAATCATCTCCGTCATATCCGAACTCGATACACTTGGGTGGGGCATCCAGGTTGTTCATCAGTGGAAAACCAACTTCTTTCGGGGTAACTTCAAAGATCGCGTAGGCAGATGAACTGAGATAGGGATATTCCATTCCATCTGTCAGTGTACCGGAAACCCCATCCAGTTCGTTGAAATTATATACACTTACGCGGTCTGTGGAAAAATGAAATACCTCCTCAAGCATAGCAGAATTTCCATAATACCAGGACGCATAGCTTTCCATATAGACTTTTCCACCATTGTTCAGGTAACTGATGAGTTGCAATGTCTCCTCAGTTGATAGGGCGTATGATCCGGAATAGGATGTACCAAGGACCAGGAATGCACAGGGATACATATTCAGATTAGGTGGCATGGAGGTATGCAGGTCGTAACTTACCTGCAGGCTGTCGAGGTAATTGACCATCAGATCGACGGAGGTGGTGATATCTGTCAGCTTGATCAGAGCAATGGGATTGATCCCGACAGGGATTGAGAATGGGTATATGATATCGATCGACGATCCGTTGCTGATATGAAGTTGCAGGTTCATCGTGTGTCCGGCTGTTACAGAACGGGATGCCCGCAAACGGTAGTAAGCATCCCACGTGACTTTCTGTCCCAGTGAAGCCAGGTTGAGAGTTGGAGAGGAGAGGATTTCCACCAGGCTGTCTTGTGTGTAGAGTGTAAGCGAAAGCTCTTCCGCGGGAAGCGTTCCCAGGTTGGAAATAGAAATCATCAGATCAGCCGTCTCTCCAATATCCAGCAACCCATTCGTACCATCTTCAATCACAGGAGTCATGATCTTGATGTCAGGGGCAGAAGCCTCCAGAAAGAATCTGGTCTCCCAGTCACGGTCTGCTGTGGAAGCAATGATACGAAAAGCAAAAGGGGTCTGGTCGGGAAGGTTTTCCTCAAGGATAAACGTATAGGCATCAGTTAATTGGATCGTCTCTCCTGCTGCCAGTGCCGGAACTAGTTCCAGACTGTCTGATATCAGAATAGATTCTTCAGCACAGTAAAACGTAAGTTCCAGGTTTGTTAAAGGTTCGGAGCCTGTATTAGTCAGGGTCAGGTCTATAGCGACAGGTTCCTGATATTGGAAAAATCCGGAGTTGCTGACAAGTTGATGCCGGATCAGAAGTCCGTCGGAGAGCTGGAAATGCTTTTCCCTGCTAATACATTGCATATCTGTCACTCTGACAATCATGTCGTAAATTTGTGAACTGTCGGCGCCGTCGATGGTCAGTAATCCTTCCGTGGTCATTGAAATAGATTCAGGTAGTGTCGGAGGTACATACAAATAGGACTTCCCCGATTCCTGGTTCATGTTGAGGATCGGGCGGATATGGGTATTGTATTTTTCTCCTTTGGCAACGCCGGACCAGGCAGTCAGGGCATTGGAGCCCGTTTCTACTGGCCCGAAACAGGTGGTTGCATTCCCGTCAGGGTATAGGATCACACTGAATTCAATATTGGTCTGCAGTTCAATACCCATGAGGGAAAGCTTCCATCTGAACATCACCGAATCGGCACTCGCATTCATCCACATACCATCACCATCCTGCTGACGAATCGTATAATTCTGGGAAAGAGAAGGAATGATTGCGGCTGAATATGATAACATATCAGTCACACTGCAGAGGTAGGGATAGATGAGATGATCAGGCGTGAACTGAACCATCCCGTAAGCATTGATATAGACTGTGTCATAATGAGATCCATAAAAGGGAAAAGAAAATGGAAGAACCGCCATGGCAAATGGCTTGTCATCCGATTGCGGGAAAAGCTGCATATCTGTGAATGGCTCGTATTGAGCATCATCAACCATCCGGTAGTAGGGTTGACTGATAGACCATGAGTAAGGTGCTTCTCCGTTTTGAGCCTGGAACTGGACCGAATAGTTCTCTAACGGGTTAAAGGGAGGCAACTCGTCATTCAGTATCTCCGGTGGTTCAAAAGTGACCGTTCCGGTTGCCGATACAATGGTGGTGCCATTGTGCTGGAGTGGGATATCTGTTCCTTCACAGGGGAAGGTATTCGTGGCTGTCCCATAATTGAGGAAGGAGGCTTCATGTAACCTTCCCTGCCCTATGTTACTCTCGTCCTGTTCCTCGATGATCAGAAAAAATTTCACCGGGACGTCCGGTTCCACGAAACTGAGTAATGGAGTGACATCCAGACCGAATTCAAGGTTTTTCTGGCTGGGGATGGTATCAAATCCCTGCATGTAGTAGGCACCTCCCTGGTTAGAGAAGATAGGCGGATCAAGCACGTAATCAGGAAATTCGGCATCCGGATCCTGACTAATACCAGCCATAATATTTAGCTGGTTTCGTTTTACGTGCTCAAGGGAGACCTTCATGGTCAGAAGAGGTGAGTAAACGGGATCAGGCTCAACGATATAAACACAGTTGTTCCATACACCACCCTCTTCAAATTCTGACGCCATAGCACTATACAACACATAGAAGAAGCCCTGATCAGCCCACCATTGCCCATATGAATTAGCTAATCTGAATCCGCCGATCTCCCAGTCACGGGCATCCACGATGCTGTCCTGGTTGATGTCGATGTTGTTGGTAAACTGGCCGTCATTATTCAGGTCATAACGGATCGAATCGTGATAACCTACGATGGTCATGCCATGAGTAGGATAGGGTTGCCAGTGGATCATCACAAATTTCCCGGCTTCCGGTGTCCCTTCCGGCAATTGACTGGACCCGGCACTCATTGAAGGACTCGATGCGGTAAAACAGGTAACTCCTCCTGATGAAGATCCATCCAGATGATCAAACAGGTATTGTTTTACGGTTTGAATGCCTTCTGCAGAGGTGACCGGGATGGCATAGACATTACGGATCCTGTTCTGCATCGCTCTGTAATACTTATCGTACCCATCGATCCATCCTACCGAAAGTTGTGCCGAATCGGGCCCGTAATCGGCAATAGTCATGTGCCCCTGCTCCATCATGGCATGAAAACTATGAAGAAAATTGACACCAATTTTCTTTTCTCCATCGTTGAAGAAGTGCCAGGTATAATGAGCCGGATATTTGTTCCCGGGCAGGTGGCCGTCGACATCCCTTAACCGGTTCATCTCATAAGCAAAGGTGTAGGCCGATCCACAAAATTGCTGGCAGGCAAAATAAGATAGCTGATTGAGAATGCCGGGAAACCACTTGTAAGACGAGTTGTCAAGCGAATCGGGCATCGTTTGCGGGGGAGCATCTGCAACAAAGGGGAGAACAGGAATACGCGATGCAATCAGGGAGTCGTAAACACGTTGTGCCGGATCTGGCGTATAGAAAGGGATATTATCCCAAATACGCTGTGCTGAAGAAGGGAGTGTAAGCAGGCAAATCACGCAACAGGTTAGCAAACAGAGAATGTGGTATTTGCGGAATGATATCATTGTTTTTTAGCTAATCAGGTCCGATGGTTCTTTCTAAAGACAGTCTGTCCTGGTGAAAAGTTGCTTGAAATTGTTGATAAAACTCTCTGATACTTGAAAATACGAAATTACGTTTTTTTATTTTTGCCACAATTGTATAGATCTGGTTCTATTCATGTTTCGTCGATTAATTTTTCTCACTGCAGTACTGGCTCTCTTCTTAGCCAACTATTCCTGCCATGAAACAAAAATACAGGAAGCTGCAGTCAACTGGTGGGACTCCATTAAACAGGCGGAAAAAGACTCCATTAAACTTTACCCTTTACTGGCAGAATTGGAGAAGTTTATCTCTGCCCGGTGTGTCGACTCCAGTACAACCAGCTTCCTGATCATCGACGACACAGAAGATCAGCCGGTCATCCTGGCTGAATTCCATCCGGGCCAGCTCCTCATCCCGGCCTCCGTGCAGAAGATTCTGGTAACCGGAGCTGCTTTGGAGATTCTGGGAGATCAAGTACGCCGCGAAGTGATGATTACCAACCAGCAAAGCAATAACAGGATAGCTAATAAACTTTTCCAGAATATCGGTAAGGAGATTTACGGCCGAAGATCCTATGCCACAGGGTGCGAGGCTGTGATCAATTTCTGGAAGTCGAAAGGAATTGATATGGCCGGTGTCCACATGGCTGACGGATGCGGACGAAGGTATGATAATTTTGTCTCGGCACGACAGCTGGTAGATATCCTCTTTTATGAGACAACAGCTCCTACATTTGGTGCATTCTATAGCTCACTCCCCCTTTCCGGCGTTTCCGGAACACTTCGAAAATCTTTGCGGGGAACTGTTGCTGAAGGGAAGATTCGGGCGAAAACAGGCACGTTAGCGGCAATCAAAACATTGGCAGGTTATGCCTCCACGGTCAACGGTCGTAAGCTTGTATTCGCCTTCCTGATCAATAACTTCGTTTGCCGTGAGTATCTCCTGAAGAGAAAATTGGATGCCATCCTCATCAAAATGACGGAGCTTTAGGGTCACACAAACACCTGCATGTCATACAGTTTCCGGTAAACACCGTTTTCCTCAAGTAACTCCTGATGAGCTCCCCGTTCCACAAGAACGCCATCTTGCAACACGATGATCTCATCCGCATGCTGGATGGTGGAGAGGCGGTGGGCGATCACGATAGAGGTTCGGTTTTTCATCAGGTTCTCGAGAGCCTGCTGTACCAGCCGTTCCGATTCCGTATCGAGGGCTGATGTGGCTTCATCAAGAATCAGGATTGGAGGATTTTTAAGCACTGCCCTGGCGATACTTAATCGCTGACGCTGCCCTCCGGAAAGCTTGGTGCCACGATCACCGATATTGGTATAGTATCCATCAGGCATTCGTTCAATGAACTCGTGCGCGTTGGCTACTTTGGCCGCAGAGATAACCTCTTTCTCACTCACGTCCTCCATGCCAAAAGCGATATTGTTGAAAACTGTATCGTTGAACAGGATCGTCTCCTGGGAGACAATGCCCATCAAACCCCGCAGGTTATCAATCACCATGTCGCGGATAGGAATACCATCGATACAAAGTTCTCCTTCCTGAATGTCATAGAACCGGGGAAGCAGATCTACCAGGGTGGATTTTCCAGCGCCGGATGGCCCGACAACAGCGATGGTCTTCCCTTTTTCAATGACCAGGTTGATGTGTTGAAGCACAGGTTCTGCCTGGTATTTGAAGCAAACATCCTTATATTCGATACGATTTGTGAATTCTCTCTTGGCAACGGCATCGGCTTTTTGTTCGATTACCTCAGGCTCGTCCAAAACGTGTTTGATCCTGTCCATCGAAGCAGCTCCTTTCTGAACATTATAATAAGCCTGTGTGATAGATTTGGCAGGGGGGATCACCTGGGAAAAGATGGTGAGATAAACCAAAAAGAAAGCAGCATCGAGGCTATCTTCAGGAGCAAGTACCAGCCGGCCGCCATACCATAACAAGATCGTGAGTACGATGGCGCTGAGAAATTCACTCAACGGCGAAGCAAGGTCACGTTTCCGGTAGAGCCTTACCATGATCCTGAAAAACGAATGGTTTGTTTCCTGGAACCGCTTGTCAGCGAAGGTAATAGCGCTGAAAGCTTTAATAATTCTCAAACCAGAAATAGTCTCTTCTATCACGGCCAGAATCTCGCCCATTTTTTTCTGGCCTTTGCCTGAAGTTCGTTTGAGACTCTTGCCAATCCTGCCGATTAAAAATCCGCTGACAGGGAGTAAGATCAACACAAAAATCGTCAGTTGGGGACTGATGACAAACAGCGTCACAACAAAAGCGATGATCTGGATCGGGTCACGAAAAATCATCTCGAGTGAACTCATCGTAGAGTATTCAACCTCCTGTACATCTGCTGTCATCCTGGCGATGAGATCCCCTTTCCGCCGTTGGGTATAATAGCCCAGCGGGAGGATCAGGATCTTGGTGTATAGTTCATTTCGGAGATCTTTCACCACTCCATTGCGTACAACCGCCAAAAAGAACATGGCGAGGTACCGGAAAAGATTTCGTAAGAAAAATAGAAGGATGATCGCAATCCCGATATAGAGTAGAACTTCATCTTCACCATAATTCCGGATGAGCTGACCGAAAAAATGATAGAAATTCTCTTTCATAGAGTCCATGTTGGTCCAGACAAGAGGCCCTGCTTTTTCGGGGATTTCCGCTGTTTTAAATAACATTTGAAGGATCGGGATAAAGAGGGCAAATGAAACCAGTGAGAATAAAATAGAGAAGATGTTAAAGAGGGCATTCAGTGAGGCAAAAACCCAATAATTTCGTATGTAGAAGAAGATCTTGGCTAGGCTTTTCATCATGGCAAAGTTAGAATAATTGCTGAATTTATCAGCAACAAACCGTAACTTTGCGGTATGGAAAGCACACGTCAGCAGAAAATTGCAAGACTCATACAAAAAGACCTTGGAACCATTTTTCAACAGGTGAGCCGGGAAATGTTCTCGGGAGCCATGATTACCGTAACCAAAGTCTATGTGACCAAAGATCTTTCGACAGCAAAAGTCTATATGAGCCTTTTCGCAACGAATGATAAAGCAGACCTTATGGAATCGATAAAGGGACATACCCGGGAGATCCGGTATCGGCTGGGTCAGCGTATTAAAAACCAGTTACGGGCTGTTCCGGAATTGCATTTTTTCGAGGACAACTCCCTCGATTATATTGATAATATTGATCAGCTTTTACACGATAAATGATCATGATACGATACGGATGGGCCATGCCCCGTCCCCACAACCATGCAATACGATCCGATAAAACGTTCTCTGGGAACCGCCTTCAACAAAACCCCGTTGCTGCGGATTCTTTTCTACAAACTACTGGACCTTCTCCTCCTTCGCACCTGGCACGTCAAAAAAGCTATCCGCCACTGGCATCGAGCATCGAGCTCCGAGCATCCAGCATCGAGCAT
>JACNKI010000075.1 GCA_014382125.1 Bacteroidota bacterium
ACTCGAAACTCGTTTACAATGTCCAGAAAGTCTATCCATATGCCAAAATAGCTGCTATCAGATTGGAAGCGTATCAGAAAGTGATGGATACCATCACATCGAAGAAAAAAAGGAAAGCATACACCAGGCAAGCTGAAGATGCATTGCAAAAGGAGTTCGGGCAGGAGATACGCAAACTTACTTTCTCGCAGGGGAAGGTCCTGATCAAGCTGATATACAGAGAGACCGGAAACTCATCTTATGACCTGGTCAGGGAACTTCGCGGCAAGTTCACAGCCTTTATCTGGCAAACACTTGCGAGGCTGTTCGGGTACAATCTTAAAACCGGATATGATCCCGATGGGGCGGATCGACAGATTGAAGAGATCATCAAATTAATCGATGAAGGGTATTTTTAATACATTTACAGCCTGGTTAAGCGGTTTATATGAAGCTATCCATCATTATCGTCAACTACAACGTCAAGTATTTCGTAGAGCAGTGCATCCACTCGATACAGAAAGCGGTTAACGGTGTGACAGCCGAGATCTTTGTCGTTGACAATAACTCGGTCGATGGATCTGTCAGGATGATCCGGGAGAAGTTCCCTGAGGTCCGCCTGATTGAAAACAAGGATAACAAAGGCTTTTCCAGGGCCAACAACCAGGCGATCCGGAAAGCTAAAGGTGAATATATCCTGATACTCAATCCCGATACTATTCTGGAAGATGACACCCTGACCAAATGTGTGAAATTCATGGACAACCACCCCGATGCCGGTGGCCTGGGCGTAAAAATGATCGATGGAAAAGGAAAATTCCTCCCTGAATCGAAACGGGGCCTCCCCTCTCCATCTGTAGCTTTTTTCAAGATGTTCGGCTTCTCAGCGCTCTTCCCCAGATCAAAGCTCTTCAACAGATACCACCTCGGGTACCTCGACAAAGATAAAACCCATGAGGTGGATGTCCTGGCCGGAGCGTTCATGATGTTACGTAAATCGTTGCTGAGTAAAATCGGTCTCCTCGATGAAGACTTTTTTATGTATGGCGAAGACATCGACCTCAGCTACCGGATTACACAGGCAGGATTTAAGAACTACTACTTCCCTGGAACGAGGATCATCCATTACAAAGGAGAGAGCACGAAGAAGAGCAGCATGAACTACGTGTTTATGTTCTACAATGCCATGATCATTTTTGCCCGGAAACACTTTTCAAAAGAGAATGCCAGGATGTTCTCACTTCTGATCAATTTTGCTATTTACATTCGTGCCTTTTTCTCCATTACCACCCGTTTTCTCACACGTATCGCGCTGCCAATAATAGATGCCCTCTTCATTTATGGTGGCCTCTGGTTCATCAAGGATTATTGGGAACGAAATTTTATCTTTCAATCCGGAGGCCATTACCCATTGTTATTCACGTTTGTGGCAATTCCAGCTTATATCTTCATCTGGCTCCTGAGTGTCTATCTCATTGGTGGGTATGATCGACCAGTCCGATTACGGAAAGTTGCACTGGGGATGGTGATTGGAACAGTGATCATCCTGGTGATGTATAGCTTGCTGCCGGAATCGTACCGTTTTTCCCGTGCCTTGATTATCCTGGGTGCCATATGGGGTATCATCTCGATGATGGCAACACGCATCCTTCTTCATGTGTTGAACATCAACAAATACCGTATCAACGAGGATAAGAACAAACGATTCGTGATTGTTGGTGAGAAAGAGGAAGCCAAACGGGTGTCTGAATTGCTCCAGAAGACCATTATCACAGCAGGCTTTATCGGCCTGGTCAGTTATCACCGCCATCGCCACAACGCCAATGGTTTTATTGGCTATTTAGGGCAAATCCGGGAGATCATCTGGATCCACAACATCGATGAAGTGATATTCTGCGCTAAAGATGTTCCGGTTCAGGTGATTATGGACCAGATGTCAGAGTTGAAAGAACAACAGGTTGATTACAAAATCGCCCCCCCAGAAAGCATGAGTATCATCGGCAGTAACTCCATCAATACGTCCGGTGACCTCTATGTGATAGATATTAACTCGATTACCCGGATGGCCAACAGACGGAATAAAAGACTGTTGGATGTTGTCACAGCCACAGGATTGCTGGTCCTTTATCCTATTCTGTTTTTCACGATGAAGAATCCGATCGGTTTGTTCAGAAACATCTTTCTCGTTCTCCTCTGCTTCCGTTCATGGGTCGGCTATTCCGAACTCAGTGAATCGGAGATACACCGCCTTCCTGAGATCAAAAAAGGTGTGCTGAATCCATTTGATACATTCCGTAAAGAGCCAGTCCCTGGTGAGGCAGTTGCACGTCTAAATCTCTTGTATGCAAGGGATTATAAAATTTCAAACGACATAAACATAATATTGAAGGGATTCCGCGACCTGGGACGGAGATAGAAAAATGATACCTATGACATGGAACTGAACCTGACACGGCCACTGGCCTTTATCGACCTTGAAACAACGGGAATCAAAGTGGCTACCGACCGGATTGTGGAGATTTGCATTCTCCGTGCCAACATCGATGGTTCAACTAAAATCAAAACCCAGCGAATCAATCCTGAAATGGACATTCCCCCGGTCGTGATAGCTATCCATGGAATTACCAACGAAGATGTAAAAGATTGCCCGACATTTAAAGATGTTGCGTACGAGCTGGTACAGTTTCTCAATGGATGCGACCTGGCCGGATACAACTCAAACCACTTCGATATCCCCATGCTTGCAGAGGAGTTCCTCCGGGCAGAGATCGATTTTGAGATCACTGGGAGGAAATTGATTGATGTCCAGACTATCTTCCACAGGATGGAGCCCCGAAATCTCTTCGCAGCCTACAGATTCTATTGCGATAAAGAGCTTCTCAATGCGCATAGTGCCGAAGCCGATACCATCGCCACCTATGAGATCCTGAAAGCACAACTGGATAAATACAAGGACAAAGAGATCAAAGACCGAAAAGGAGACCTGTTCACACCCATCGTGAACGACATGAAAGCGTTAAGCGACTTCTCCAGTCAAACAAGAAATGCCGACCTGGCTGGGCATATTGTATTTAATGCCAAAAAGATCGAGGTGTTTAATTTTGGCAAACATAAAGGAAAACCTGTCGCTGAAGTCTTCCAAACTGAGCCCTCATATTACCATTGGATCATGAAAAGTGAATTTCCCCTTTCGACGAAGAAGGTGATCACTTCCATCAAACTCAGGGGCTTTAATCAGGATGATGTAAAACTTGAACTATTCTAACATAAGTATATGAAAATCATCTGTGTAGGTCGAAATTATCTTGCTCATATCAAGGAGTTGGGCAACACGATCCCGGCAGAACCGGTCTTCTTTCTCAAGCCCGAAACGGCTCTGTTGATCCGGAACCGCCCATTCGTTTATCCCGAATTCTCAACCGATATCCATTATGAGGTAGAACTGGTACTTAAGATCCGGAAATCCGGGAGAAAGATTGACCCGAAGTTTGCTCACAACTACTATTCAGAGATCGGCCTGGGTATCGACTTCACTGCCCGCGACATCCAGAATAAAGCAAAGAAAGCCGGACTGCCCTGGTTCACAGCAAAAGGCTTCGACCATGCAGCTCCTGTCAGCCAATTTCTGTCTAAATCAACGTTCCCTGATGTAACCGATATCAGCTTCCATCTCGACCTGAACGGCGAGACGGTACAGAGAGGAAATACCTCCCTGATGATTTACCCGTTCAATGAGATCATTGCACAGGCGTCCCGTTTTGTCACTCTCCGTAATGGTGACCTTATCTATACCGGCACCCCAGCAGGTGTCGGCCCGGTTAAGATCGGCGATACGTTGGAAGGTTATATTGAAGGAGAGAAGTTGCTGAAATGTAATATAATCTCCGATTAATTCGATTTCACCGAATTATTACATCGGTGATTACATCGGCATTCACCTCTTTGTTCAGAGCGTTACAGATCTTCTCACGCGAAAAGCTGAGTTCGCTTCGAATAGCTGCAGAATCAAGTTTCACATAGAGCTTTTTATTCTTGATGTGAAGCCTGGTCGTGTGGTTCTTCACCATTTTTCCCATCACCTTGCCCCACGACTGAATCACCTTCTCCTCAAGTAGTTTTTCATCCAGCTTGTACGTACTCAGAAACTCCTTGATCGCTTCCCCGAGGGTTAAATTGTTGGCTCTTTTCACGATGCAATTTTGGGTATGACAAAAATATCAAATATCGGTTAATCCCCGTTGATCCGGAAGATCTTGTGTTCAATAGCCAGGGGATCGAAGATCTTATGGATGTTCTCCTCCTGAGTATCGGTAATGAAAACCTGTCCGAAACTGTTCTCGCTCACCAATTTGATCAGTTGCTGAACCCGGCGATCATCTAACTTATCAAATATATCATCCAGCAACAAAATAGGCTTGAATCCATTTATCTTCCGGGTATACTCGAACTGGGCAAGTTTGATCGCGATGACAAATGATTTCTGCTGCCCCTGGGAGCCAAATCTCTTCATCGGATAGCCTCCCATCAAGAACTCCAGATCGTCTTTATGGATGCCCACTGTTGTGTATAGTGCAGCACGATCTCTGTCGATGGCTTTTCCCATGAGCTCCCTGAAGTCACGATCGTGAAGCTGGCTCTGATAGCTCATGTCCACCTGCTCCTTTCCTCCACTGATGAAGCTGAAATAGTGCTGAAAAAGAGGAATAAACTTTTGAAGGAATTCAGCTCTTCGCCGGTAGATCTTCCCGCCAAGTGTGATCAGTTGTTCGTCCCAGATCTCTATAGCTTCCCGGTCAAAATAGCGTCGCTCGGCAAAAGACTTTAGCAACACATTGCGCTGGTAAAGCGCTTTGTTGTAATTGATCAGGTCATCAAGATAGAGTTTGTCGAACTGGGAGATCACACTATCAATATATTTCCGTCGGATCTCGCTTCCTTCATTGATCAGGTCCCGGTCTGCTGGCGAGATCATCACCAGTGGAAACCGGCCAATGTGGTCAGCCAGCCTGTCATACTCTTTTTTATTGTGCAGAAACTTCTTTCGCTCTCCTTTTTTCTGGATACATTGAAGCTGCTCAGCGTGATCGTTCTGACGCATATAGGATCCGTGGATGGCAAAAAAATTCTCCCCGTGCCGGATGTTCTGAGTGTCAGTAGGATTGAAATAACTTTTGCAAAAAGAGAGGTAATAGACCGCATCCAGCAGGTTGGTCTTTCCTACTCCATTGTTTCCTACAAAACAGTTGATCTTGCTGCATAAGCTGAAATCGGCTTGCTGATAGTTCTTAAAATTGTGGATGGTGAGCTTATGCAGATGCATGATCCGGCTCTATTTGTTTAATCTCTTCCTCTACTTCTTCCATCAGCCACCTCGGGGTTGATGTGGCCCCGCAAATCCCTACTGTCTGATGACCTTCAAACCACGCTTTTTGCAACTCTTCCTTTTCGGATATCAGTTGGGTATTTGGATTCACATCTTTACAGATTTGGTATAAGATCATGCCGTTAGAGCTTTTTCGTCCGCTCACGAAAATAATCACGTCATACCGGGCCGCGAAATCTTGTAACACGTTGGAACGATTTGATACCTGCCGGCAGATGCTGTCGTTCCATTGGAAATCTATTTTCCCTTCCGTCTTCGCTGCCTTCATCCGTTCTTCAATTGCATCAACAATCTTCCTGAACCCTTTGACACTCTTTGTCGTCTGTGAATAGAGTCTGACAGGCCGGTGAAAATCTATCTTCTCCAGGTCACCCTCATCTCCTACAACAATTGCATTCCCATTGGTCTGTCCCTTCAGCCCATTGACCTCTGCATGCCCCTCCATCCCATAAATGATGATCTGCCCATTCCGCTCCATCATATCCTCATACCCGTACTGCACCTCTTGCTGAAGGTTCAGCACGATCGGACAGGAAGCATCAATCATGTGGACATTATTCTTCAGCGCAATTTCATAGGTCTCGGGAGGTTCACCGTGTGCGCTGATCATCACGTTGCAATTGCTCAGGCGCTTCAGGCCTTCGTGATCGATAATCTCCAACCCCATCTCTTTCAGGCGGTTCACTTCCATATTATTATGCACGATATCATTCAGGCAATATAGTTTTCCCGTTTTAGCCAGTTCACGCTCAGCAACTTCAATGGCGTAAACCACACCAAAACAAAACCCGGAATGCTTGTCGATTGTTACATACATACTTGATAATTGGAAGTACAAAAATAGTAAATAATAGAGATAGAAATAAGGTAGTGGGGTAGTGAAGTAGTGAGGTGGTGATGTCACCAGTCACTATTCACCAGTTTCCTTCTTTTTCGCGAACTTATTAAGATTGACAGCGATCGTGACATAATTCGGACTGAATGTGCCGGCCTGGTAGGTGGCGTGAGAATAGCTGAAATTAAACATTTTCACACGGAATCCAATGCCATAGGTAAAACCACTAAGACCGGTGCGGTCGTGGAGCTTCAGCTCCTGCCGGCGCTGGTAATTGTATCCCAGCCGAATAGAGAAGACTTTGGCGATGGTTAACTCTCCGCCAAATACAACATGTCTCATCATGTTGTCGGCAAACTTACTGATACCGCTCCTCTCGTTGACCTCTCCTGTATATGGATCTACCTGGTTATCCGGATCAGTGGGATCGGTATAAGAGAGATCCCACTTCTGGAGGTTGGTTAAGAGGAGATAAAAACGAAGCGGCAGGTGTTTAAGTCCCTGTGAAAGTCCCAATTGGAGTTCAAAAGGAAGCGCTTCATATTGACCGGGACGGTATGGTACAATCTGAGACCCAATATTCCGTGCCATCAATGAAGCCATGAATAGTTTGTTCCTGGTAAAAAAGGATCCTGCAACGTCGACAGCAATCCCAAATGAATTATACGTCTCCAGGTGTGAATAGATCACCTTGGCGTTAGCGCCAATTGAAAAGTTCTCAGAGAGTAACCTTCCCCATCCAATCGACAATGCATATTCCTGCGCACTGAAGCTCCCGGTTTTGTTCCCGGCTGCGTCGGCTCCGGTAAACTTACCGTAATCAATAAACTGAAACGAGCCAACAAAACTGCCCGCTTTCTCGAACGTGCGGGAATAGCTGATAAATCCAATATTGTTGCCGGTGAAATAGTTTACATAGCTCAATGCCAGGTTGTTATTCATCTCCGGAGAGATCAGAGAGGGATTGGCAAGCGCCAGGGTTACATCATTATCCATCACCACCATGGCATTGCCTCCAACCCCGGCAATGCGAGCTGAATTAGAGAGGGTTAGAAATGTGTAGGTATGATCTCCTCCGAACTGGGCAGTAGCGGGAAGGAGAAAAACGCCGGTTAACAAGTGAAGGAAGAGTATTCTGAGTAATTTCGACACGATCAGTTTTTCTATTTCTTTCTAACAAACGATATGGTATATTCTTTAGTATGGATGAAGAGAATTTAATTGATCAACCCACGACCCACTTTCCTGATCCGGTCTTCTTCCATCAGGTCTGTCTGTAATTTATCCAGGATCCCGTTGATGAAAAGTTTACTTTTTACCGTGCTGAAGAGCTTGGATAACTCGATATATTCATTCATGGTTACTTTGATCGGGATCGTTGGAAAATACAAAAATTCCGCCAACGCCATCTTGATCAGGATGATATCGGTTAGGGCGATCCGGTCAAGTTCCCAGTTCTTGAGCCGCTCCTGGATCATCTTCTCAAACTCCTTACTATGTGTGATTGTCTTTCTGAATAGCTCCGCGGTAAATTGATGCTCCTCCTTTGGATCTGCCACCGGGTCTCGTACAAACATTGAAAGTAACGGATCAGAATCCGGAAAATCAGCAGGCATCAGCTTGATTGTCTTCAGTATAAAGGATGCGGCTATTTCAAAATCATCCACCCAGTGAATAGATCGCTCCTCGCAAAAAAATTGAAGCTCTTCAGAACGCAAAATGAATTTCTTTAAAACACGGACCACAATCGCATGGTCCTCTTTGTATGAATTCTCCTTCGAACGGAGGTATTCCGTGTGCTCTTTACTGTCACGTAAACGCAGATAAACCTTGCGGATATCCTCCTGCTCTTCTGTCCAGCTTATTTTGTACTCCCTGATCTTAGATTTCAGGTCTCTGTTCTTCCTGAGCTTGATAATCACCCGGTTAGTTAGCAATTTGGTATTCGGGTTCAACTCTTCATCGGTTGGATAGTACTTATGCTTAGCATCTTCCATCCTGCGTGAATAGAAGTCGAGAACCTCAAGAAAAAATGAAATTTGAATGAAATAGAGTTCAGTGATCCGTTCGATACTCTGATGCAGGCTTTCTTCAGCTTTCACTAACCCGGGTTCGCCTCCCTGGAAATAGGCGTATAACCCCTGAAGAACCTTGATTCTGAACTGTCTTCGGCCTAACATAAATCGGATATGAATAAGAACAACATCCAGGCTATTATGAATTCGCTGCAAAGCTACGCATTTCATTGAAATTAACTTTTTGTTTCAAATAATATTTATATTTTTGCGTTCTAACCAATAACTTAGGTGAAAAATGGAAGAGAATGCAAAGAAGGACAGGGAAAGGGAGGAGATTTTCTCGAGGGCTGTCAGGGCGGGAAAACGAACATACTTTTTTGATGTAAAAAAAACGATCTCAGGAGAGTATTATCTTACCATTACAGAAAGTAAACGCCGGTTTAACAACGATCAGGGTAAATTTTACTACGAGAAGCATAAACTATTCCTCTACAAAGAGGATTTTGACAAATATGTGGAGGGCTTGACCGATGTGATTGGATTCATCAAAACCGAGCAACCTCCCCCGGCACCTGAAGAGGAGAAAGAGGAGATCGTACCTGCCAGTGAACCAGCCGATGAGCCGACCGATGAGCCGGCCGAAAAAAACAAACATACAGATATCAGTTTTGAAGATCTGGATTCTGACTCTGACGACAAGTAATCCGGATTAACCTTTAGTAATAATAAGCTGCCGGACAGGCGGCTTGTTGTGTTCCTGAAAACTTATCAACATCTTTGAAGGTTTCATCATTAAAATGTACTTTTGCTGGTATGGGAAAAGTCATTGCCATTGCAAACCAAAAAGGAGGTGTTGGAAAGACAACTTCAGCAATTAACCTGGCCGCCGGGCTGGCTGTCCTGGAATATAAAACGCTGATTATTGATGCTGACCCACAAGCAAATGCCACCTCTGGAGTAGGATTTGATCCCCGAAACATCAAAACCAGCATCTACGAATGCATCATGGACGATGTCGAACCCCGAAATATCATCCTGAACACCTCCACGCCATATCTGGACCTCCTCCCTGCTCATATCGATCTCGTTGGCGCTGAAATTGAGATGATCAATATGCCAAACAGGGAGAAAATGATGCGCAAGGTGATTAGCAAGATCAAAGATGATTACCATTTTTTGCTGATCGATTGCTCCCCTTCCCTGGGTCTCATCACAGTGAATGCCCTGACTGCAGCAGATTCGGTGATTATCCCGGTACAATGTGAATACTTTGCCCTGGAAGGTCTGGGAAAACTACTGAATACCATAAAAATAGTTCAATCGAGGCTAAATCCTGAACTGGATATCGAAGGAATCTTGCTTACCATGTTCGACAGCCGGCTGAACCTCTCCAAACAGGTGGTCGAAGAAGTACAGACTCATTTTCAGCAGCTCGTATTTGAAACCCTGGTCAACCGAAACATCAAGCTCAGTGAAGCTCCCAGTTATGGTGATACGATCATGACGCACGATATCAACAGCATGGGCGCTATGAACTACCTGAACCTGGCTCGCGAAATCCTTCAGAAGAACGAGCTGACCAGGATATCCAATGCAGAAAAACAAATTGAGGTCTGATATGTCAGGAAAGAAAAAAGCGCTTGGAAGAGGATTGAGTGCGCTTCTTGAAGGCAATGAGCTGGAAGAAGCTCCGAAAGAGGTGCAAATCAATCAACTCATCGGTTCAATCGCCATGATCCGGATCGATGACATCGAAACAAACCCTTTTCAGCCCAGGTCTGATTTCGACCGTATAGAACTGGCCGATCTGGCTATGTCGATCCAGCACCAGGGAATTATCCAGCCGGTGACACTACGGAAGCTGGAAAACAACCGTCTCCAGTTGATTTCAGGCGAACGAAGAGTAAAAGCTGCCCGCGTTGCCGGTCTGACAAAGATCCCTGCCTATATCCGGGTAGCCAATGATGAGCAAATGCTGGAGATGGCCCTGGTGGAAAACATCCAGCGGGAAGATCTGAATCCGATCGACGTGGGAATCAGCTTCCAACGACTGATGGAGGAGTGTCAGATCAAGCAGGAAGAGTTGAGCCAACGTGTTGGGAAAGATCGGTCAACCATCTCAAATTATGTCCGCTTGCTGAAACTTCCTGCTGAAATTCAACTTTCCATCCGCGAGAAAAAGATCACTATGGGACATGCCAGGGCATTGATTACAATAAATGATGCCACTATGCAGATCGAGATCCTTCAACAAATTCTTAGCAAGAACCTATCTGTCAGACAGGTAGAGGAGTTAGCCCGAAAATGGAATGCCCCGGAAACACCGAAAAGCAAGTCGGTAGTTGTGTTGCCGGAGAAATATAAGCAGATACTTGAGAGATTGAATGCCCGGCTTCAATCAGATGTCAACCTCTCTGTGAACCAGAAAGGATCAGGAATTATTACCATCCCCTTCAAATCAGAAGAGGAGCTGAATC
>JACNKI010000034.1 GCA_014382125.1 Bacteroidota bacterium
GAATACAGGTGATCAAACCAACATAAATATCAGGATTTACAATGTTCTTGGATCTGTCGTATACAGCGAAAGAGATGTGAATATCTTCAACAAATTAATCAAAACCCTTGATCTCTCATCCCTGCCAGGAGGTATCTACCACCTGCGTGTTGATGGAAAGAAGGGATCCGCGATCAAACGGATCATTATCGAAAGGTAACGAACCGGTTATCTAAAAAATGAGGCTGTCTCAAAAGTGAGGCAGCCTCATTTTTATGGATTTGTCCCTTCTTTTTTGTATCTTTATCACCGTTTAGAACCAAAAAAAGCAGCCTCAAATGAATTCATCAAGATTTTCTCGTGCTGCAGGCTTAATGCTGGCAGTTACGGTTTTGTTTTCTACATCCCTTCTTGGTCAAAAACTGACCTATCATGATGCTTTGTCATTAGAAGGATTTACCCTGAAGAACACTTCTGATCAGGGTGTTGCGATTGACTACTCTATCCACTCCTTTGAGATGGTGGATGTGATTGTCAATGGGGAAGCGATGAAAAGTGTCACTCTCCCCGGTTCCTTTCTTTTCAATGAAGAGGGTGCGCCGGATCTGCCTGGATACGCCAGGTATATAGCTATTCCGCAGGGTGCCAAGGCAAAACTGAAGATCATCACCATGCAATCAGAAATCATTCCGAATGTGAACGTTGCACCTGCTCCACGCATTCCGAAAGATAATGAAGATGGGCCTTTATCCTATTCTAAAAATCGCAGAATCTACAACAAAGACAGTCACTATCCCAAGAATCCGGTGCAATTATCCACCCCTCAAAAAATCAGGGGTGTCGATGTAGTGATGCTGGGCATCACACCGTTTCAATACAACCCTGTAACCAAAGAGCTGGTCGTATACCGGGATCTGAAGATCGAGATTCAATTTCAGGGAGGGAATGGCCAATTTGGAGAAGAGAGGCTTCGAAGTCGTTTTTGGGATCCGATCCTCCAGGATGCCATTCTCAACCATTCCTCGCTGCCTGTCATCGATTACAATGCCCGGCTCCAGGAACCTACCGAACTGACCGGATATGAATACCTGATTATCTGTCCTAACAGCACAAATTACCTGAATTGGGCTGATTCTATCAGGAGGTTCCGGATAGCGGAAGGGATCACTTCCGTTGTTAAAACGCTGAGTGATGTCGGAGGAAACACCACGTCTGCCATTGAGAGTTATATTAACACGGCCTACAATACATGGACTCCGGCCCCTGCTGCTGTGCTGTTGATGGGTGACTATGGCACAAACGCCAATATCAATGTGATTGCACCCATTTATAATAACTACTGTGCGTCGGATAATATCTATGCCGATGTAACTAACAACAGTATGCCCGACATTTGCTTTGCACGGATGACCGCCAACAATGTTACCCAGCTCGAGACGATGTGCACAAAATTCCTTGATTATGAACGCAACCCGCCTACTTCCGCATCTTTTTACAATAACCCTGTTACCGCATTGGGTTGGCAAACCTCTCGATGGTTTCAAATCTGTTCGGAAACGGTTGGCGGATATTGGAAATACGAACTGGGGAAAACTCCCACCCGTATCAACGAGATCTATTCAGGAACACCCTCTACCACCTGGTCAACAGCCACAAATACCAGCACGGTTCTCAACTACTTCGGACCAAATGGACAAAATTATATTCCGGCTACACCGAACGAGATGCCATGTTGCTGGACCGGAGGGAATGCCACCCAGATCAACAATGCCATTAACTCCGGTGCGTTTTGCCTGATGCATCGCGATCATGGTTCCAATACCGGCTGGGGAGAGCCCTCCTACAATAACAGCAATATTTCCGGACTGACCAATACCGATAATCAGCTTCCCTACATCTTTTCTATCAACTGCCTTACCGGCAATTATAACTGGGGCAACGAATGTTTCGCGGAGAAGTTCCACCGCTATAAATACAACGGAGCCAACTCGGGAGCTCTCGGTCTTATCGCTGCATCAGAGGTCTCTTATTCTTTCGTGAACGATACCTATGTCTGGGGAATGATGGACAACTTCTGGCCAGATTTTATGCCTACATACGGAACTACACCTGAATCCAGGGGATTTCGTCCATGCTTCGGGAATGCCGCCGGGAAATACTTCCTTCAGCAGTCCAACTGGCCTTACAACACCGGCAACAAACAGGTCACCTACCATCTTTTCCACCATCACGGAGATGCCTTCTCGGTGGTCTACTCGGAAGTGCCGGAGAGCCTCACTGTAACGCACAATACTTCTATTCCGGAGGGAGCGACTTCTTTTACCGTGACCGCTAACACAGGTTCATTCATTAGTCTGTCGCACGAAGATGAACTCCTTGGTGTGGCTGATGGAACAGGATCTCCGGTGGCAATTACCATCCCAGGAACACTGATTGTCGGAGATGATATGATTGTTACAGTCACTATGCAAAATTATTTCCGTTACAAAGCAGTGGTACCCGTCCAGGTTCCAGGTGGACCTATTCCCGATTTTATAGCGGATTCAACGGAAATCTGCGAGGGATTTAGTGTCGACTTCACAGACCTCACTACCAACGATCCTACCTCGTGGAACTGGGAATTCCCGGGGGGTACACCTTCCACCTCAACCCTTCAGCATCCGCAGGATATCGTTTACAATAACGCGGCTGCTTACGATGTGACCTTAACTGTTAGTAACTCGGTATATACCAACTCCCTCACCAAAATCGATTATATTTTGGTGAGTTCACCTGCAGGAACACCCGGCCTTCCATCTGGAGATACACTTCTCTGCCAGAACAATCCCAATACGCTCTATACCATCGATCCGGTATCCAACGCATCGAGTTACGATTGGACATTAATTCCTGATACTGCCGGCGTATTGACAGAAAACGATATTTCTGTCATCGTTGACTGGTCAGACACTTTCGTTGGATATGCCAGTTTGAGTGTCCAGGCAATAAATGGTTGTGGTGCCGGTAGCACCAGTCCTATTCTAATGATTCATCTTCGCCCCTTCCCCGAAATTCCGGAGGATCCCACAGGGCCAACAAGTATGTGCCAGGGAACACCCACTTCTGTTTATACAACCAACCCGGCAGTCAATGCCGAAAGCTATGAATGGAAACTTGAACCTGCCAGTGCAGGCACCATTGAAGGCTCTCAAACAACCGGCACTGTTACCTGGGATCCAACATTCTTCGGCTCTGCAGAGGTGAGTGTGAGAAGCGTTAACGAATGCAACATATCGCTCTACAGTAATCCCATTGATATCACTATCTATGGAAATCCCATTGTCAACCTAGGAAATGATACCACGATTCTCCAAACCGAAACCCTGTTGCTGGATGCGGGAAATCCGGGCATGAACTACCTGTGGTCAACCGGAGATACCAATCAGACTATTACGGTTGGATATACCGGAAATCTATCTGATACCTACTGGGTAGAAATAAACAACAACGGTTGTACGGGCTACGATACAATCGTTGTCTCTTTCGCAGATCCTGTTGGAATTCCTGAACGCTTTGGGGATATCACCTTGCTGATCGCCCCTAACCCGAACCAGGGTCAATTCAACGTGGAACTGACATCAGGCAAAGAAGTCACATTGAGTTTATCACTGATAAACTCGCTCGGATCAACTGTTTACCAGAAAGAGAAGCTTACCTTTTCCGGTAAACATACCCTGAAAATCAACATCAAACACCTTTCTGATGGAATGTATACCCTGGTGATCTTCGACAATAAACAATTCTTTTCCAAGAAAATTATTGTTCAGAAGTAACCTGGTTATGGATCAAGAGAAAAGGCTGTCACGTTACCGGCAGCCTTTTTTATTAATTAACTGATTATCTTAAGCAACTTGTTTTGATTATCTTTGTCCTATTATTATTTAGTCCAGATTATGAAAAAATATTTCCTTCTTCTGTCGATGGTTTTTCTTCTGCAGCTTCTTACTCCTGCACAGAACCAGGTTGGCACTCCAATATCATCCAACGACACAGCCAATTATCCTTACTGGATTGACATGATGCAGGATCCATCCGTGAACTTTTTCAGTGTGCAACGAGCCTTTAACCTCTACTGGGAGAATCGCCCCATAACGAGAGGCTGTGGTTGGAAAGTTTACAAACGATGGGAGTATATGATGCAAAGCCGGGTTGCCCCTGATGGTACGCGACCGAATCCCGAAGCAGTCTTCAACGCATACGAAGCCTTTATGGACAATCCTGAATCGGCAAGTGGAGAATGGCTATCGTATGGTCCTTCTCAGATTCCTGCTCCCGGACCTCCGGGATATCTTGGTCTGGGCCGGCTTAATGTTATTGCTTTTCACCCAACGGATACTAATGCCCTCTTTGTCGGAGCACCTTCGGGCGGATTCTGGAAAACCAGTGATGGCGGATGGAACTGGATGACAACTACAGACACCTTGCCTTCTCTTGGTGTTTCAGCTATCGTTGTGGATTACAGTAATCCGTCGAAGATACTGATCGGTACCGGCGATCGTGACGCCGGAGATGCCCCTGGGTTGGGCGTCTTCATAAGTACGGATGGAGGTCTTTCCTGGGCTGCCTCTACATCGGGAATGGGGAACAAAACCGTTGGGAAGATACTTCAGCATCCAACCATCTCTTCAATCCTCCTGGCGGCCACCAATGGGGGCGTCTACCGGTCGACCAACGGCGGAGCCTCCTGGTCGCAATCTGCAAGTGGCAATTTCAAAGATATTTGTTTCAAACCAACCGATCCAACCATTGTTTATGCCGCAAAAGGAGCCAACTTCTATCGCTCCTCAAACAATGGAGTCTCATTCTCCCAGATCACCAGCGGATTGACTTCCGGACAACGTGGAGCAATTGCGGTTACAGCAGCCAACCCGAATTATGTTTACTTTGTCCAGTCAAATAGCTCCAGCGGCTTCAAAGGACTTTATCGATCAACCAACGCTGGTTTGAATTTCTCTACCCGTTCTACCGGGCCAAATATCTTAAACTGGTCATGTACTGGTTCAGGATCCGGCGGACAGGGATGGTACGACCTGGCTATTACTGCCGATCCTACAAATGCCGAAACGATTTTCGTAGGTGGTATTAACGTCTGGAAATCTACTAATGGCGGATCCACCTGGGCGATCAACTCTCACTGGTATGGCGGGTGCGGTGTGGAAGAGGTTCACGCCGACTGTCATTATTTGACTTACTCTCCTGTCAACGGAACACTTTGGGCCTGTAATGACGGAGGTGTCTATTTTACCACTGATGGTGGTTCTACCTGGACTGACCGAACGGTGACGATGACCATCGGTCAGATATATAAACTCGGTCAAAGCCAAACAGTGAAAGAGAAGGTGATCAACGGCTTCCAGGATAATGGAACCTATACATACCTGGACACCGGTTGGGTACAAACAGGTGGCGGAGATGGCATGGAGTGTGCGATCGACTATACTGATGCCGCATATACCTACCATACAATCTATTTTGGACCTATCTTCAGGCGATACAACAACGGGAACCAACTTCGTATCGCTGGTAACGGTACTTTTGGCATCAACGAAAGCGGTGCCTGGATCACTCCGTTCATCCTGAGTGAATCGGATCCGAAGATGATGTTTGTAGGCTATAAAAACGTATGGCGCTGCAATGATGTACGAAATACTAACAACCCTATCTGGACAAAGATATCCAACAGCCTGGGCGGAAGTAACAGTAGCAATATGAGAGTACTGGAACATTCCCCGGCCGACTCAAGTATTCTCTATGCCGCCCGGTATGGAAATAAACTCTTCAGAACTGATGACTGCATGGTTGCAACACCTACCTGGACTAACTTGACTTCTTCACTTCCGGGAACAGGTACACCCAGCGACCTGGAAGCTCATCCTACCAACCTCAATACAGTATATATGACCTTCGGCAACGGGGTGTTTAAATCCACCAATAAAGGACAAACCTGGTCGAATATTAGCGGAAACCTCCCCTCCATCCACATGAATAGTATCGTCTTTGATGTCAATTCTCCCGAAGGCTTATATGTAGGGACTGATGCCGGTGTCTATTATAAAGATCAGACCACTGGTAATTGGATCGCTTTCAACGACGGGTTGCCTGCGAGTGCAGAAGTAACAGAACTTGAGATCTATTACGACAATGATACGGTTTCCTCAAATGTGATCCGGGCAAGTAGCTATGGCCGTGGGCTGTGGGGATCTACTTTATACAACGTTGACTCTGTCGACTTCGTAGCAGACTCAACGATAATTTGTGAGGGACTAAGTGTTGATTACACTGATCTGTCAACCGGTTCTCCATCTTCCTGGAGCTGGTCTTTCCCTGGTGGAACCCCATCTGCATCCACGGAGCAGAATCCTCAGGATATCGTCTACAGTACGCCGGGAACCTTTGACGTGACCCTTACAACCAGCTGGAATACCTTCTATATCACCAAAACGAAACCCAATTACATCACAGTAAATCCACTTCCGGAAACACCGGCGAAGCCACAAGGCGATACCAGTTTATGCATAAACAATCCAAACACAACTTATACGATTGACTCCGTTGCCAATGCAACCGGTTATACATGGGTGTTAGATCCGGATACCGCCGGCACTCTAACTCCCTCCGACACCTCCGTGGTTATCGACTGGGATGATGCCTGGTTTGGTTGGGCCGATCTTACCGTTCAGGCAACAGGGGATTGTGGAACCAGTGCATTTTCGCCAGTCCTTCAGATCAATCTCAAACCTCTTCCTCTTCAACCCATTGAACCATATGGCCCAACACCTCTCTGTGAAGGCTCACCTGATACAGATTACTCCACTAATGTAGTGTCCGATGCGACCAGCTATGTGTGGGAACTCTCACCAACTGAAGCCGGAACGATCTCCGGAACCGACACCACTGGTACGGTAACATGGGATGCTGCTTTCTCCGGCATAGCTACGGTAACCGTTAAAAGTGTTAATGAGTGTGGGGAAAGTATCTGGTCCGATCCTTTTGATATCACGGTCAACATCTATCCGGTTGTGAACCTGGGCAATGATACTACAATCTCATACATCGATACCCTGCTACTCGATGCGGGCAATCCCGGATCTGCCTTTCTCTGGTCAACCGGTGATACCACTCAGACAATCAAAGCCTATTATACAGGAAATCCAACTGCAAATTTTTGGGTAGAAGTCACATCAAACAGTTGTACCGGGAGCGATGAGATCCTGATTACTTTCATTGATCCTGTCTCTATCCCACTAAGAAATCAAACCCTGCAGATCAGGATTATTCCCAATCCCAACCATGGAGAGTTTACCCTGGAGATCACAGCTGAAATACCAGGAGTAGCTTCTTTCCAGATCCTCGATCTAACGGGAAGGTTGATCGCTGAACAAGAGAACCTGTACTTCAATAAAAAGACAACTACAGAGATTTCACTTCCGGATTTACATGAAGGAATGTTCTTCATAAGGGTTCAGAAAGATGACTATCTTTTTGTAAAGAAATTTTTGATTATTAACTAATTATCTGTGCCTGATCATGAAAAAATATCGCACATCCCTTCTCTTTATCATATTTATTTCGTTTACTGTTTACGTCTCATCGCAAAACCTGCCACATTTTCCGAAAGTTACTCCTGCTGGAAAAGGGAAAGTGAACACAAAAATCGATAACATAGGATACTGGGAATTGATGGCCAGAATGGGATATGTTGAGGTCAACCCATGGCGATTGACGGAGGATGCTGTCGAATCTTCATCCCTCATCCAGATTGACGGGATGCCAATACAGGATTCACCGGATATTCCGGTTGTTGATGATGGTGGGATCACACAAACTGAGAACTCCATCTTTATTGATCCTGATGATGATAACATCACAGTAAATTCCAATAACTCCAGTGACTGGAATGGCTCATACGCAGCAAATCTATATGGCTGCGACGGATATTGGTCATTCGATGCAGCTTCAACCTGGGGTGGGTCTTTTTATGGTGTTGGCCAGGTCAATATGGGAGATCCTGCTGTGGCAATTGGTCGAAATGGCTGGTGGTATGTAGGGAAGATCAACAACGGTCGGGGGCAATCAGTAGCCTATTCAACCAACCAGGGTCAAACCTGGATAGATGTACTGGTCTCCCCGGTATCAACCGGTTTTGGCGATCTTCTGGACAAAAACCATCTTTGGATTGACAACTCGGAAGATAGCCAGTATGAAGGATATCTCTATGCTGGTTGGTCGTGCTACGTGGATGGGTCGCCAAATGAAAATGAGATTGAGATCTCCCGGTCAACCGATAATGGATTAACATGGTCTGTCCCTGTTGGGATCAGCCACCATTGTAATGCCGGGGCACATAACCAGGGTGTTAGCATTCAAACCGGTCCAAACGGTGAGGTATATGCTGTATGGATCATTTATGACACCTGGCCGTCAGATGAAACAGCGATTGGCTTTGGTAAATCGATGGACGGAGGAGTTACCTGGGTTCCGGGGAACCGAATCCTGACTGACATCAAAGGCATCCGGGCCAGTGGCACAAACAAAGATATGCGGGTAGCCTCTTTCCCGTGCATGACAGTTGACCTGAGTGATGGTCCGAACCGTGGAACGCTCTATGTTGTATGGGCCAATATCGGAGTCCCCGGGATAAATACCGGTAGCGACATCGATATCTACATAAGCAGCTCCACCAACAAAGGAGATACATGGTCAACTCCAGTTCGGGTTAACCAGGATCCTGTTGGCATGGGGAAACAGCATTTTCTGCCCTGGCTTACATGTGATCCGTTAAACGGAAATCTTTGTGTGATCTATTATGACGACCGGAATGTCAATTCAAACCAGGTTGAGACATGGGTATCCTATTCCTATGATGCCGGAAACAGCTGGACCGATTTCAGGGTTTCAGATGTGGCCTTCACCCCTTCTCCAATCCCGGGGATGGCAGCAGACTACTTTGGAGATTACATCGGGATCAAAGCACAAAACATGAAGGTCTATCCTATCTGGACCGATAACCGGGCAGGGAATGCACTGACTTATGTCTCTCCATTTACCCTTGGACCACCACCCAATCAACCTTATGTCTCCTATTACTCTCATGAACTTGAATCCATTCCTACCGGATTAACCCAAAACATGAACTATGGAGATTCCCTCTACCTGACTCTGGGATTAAAAAATATCGGAGATCAGCCGGCGGATAATCTGTTTGCTGTACTCTCAACCGAATCGCCATTTATAATCATCACCGATGCCACTGAATCCTACGGTACAATGCAACCCGATGAGATTACAACGATTCCAAATGGATACTCCTTCAAGGTCTCGGACTCCATTCCTGATGGACTGAAAGTGAAATTCCATGTCACAGTATCCAGTGCAGATACCTCCTGGAAGAGTCACTTTTCCATCGAATCTCATGCTCCATCCCTCCGGATCCTGAGTATGATGATCCTGGATGAAACAGGTGGAAATAATAATGGGCGACTCGATCCCGGCGAGACTGTTGAAGTCAGGTTTAACAATGTTAACAATGGTGATTTTACAGCTTTCAACTCATATGCACTCCTTTCCTGTTCCTCGCCTTTTATCACCCTGCAATCCGACAGTGTTTTTCTTGACACCATGTATTTGGGAGAGCCCAAAACCGCCTCTTTCAGTCTGATCGTAGCAGATGAAGCCCCAACAGGCATCGGAGTGGTTCTGGCCTATCAGTTGCACTCTCAATCTCATTACCAGGAAGCAAGTTTCCTGGAAACCATCGGGATCATTGTGGAAGACTGGGAGACCAACAGCTTTACAAAATTTCCCTGGGAACATTGGGGGTACAAACCCTGGGAGATCACATCATATGCCCCCTGGGAAGGACTCTATTGTGCGGTTTCACCTAGTCTGATTGATTACCGGTCGGCTATATTACAGGTCGACTACACAGCAGGCGTCGATGATAGCATATCCTTTTACCGAAGAGTCTCTTCCGAGCCAGGTTACGATTTCCTGCGCTTTTATATCGATAACACCCTGCTGGAAATGTGGTCGGGGGAGACAGCCTGGGGACGTGTAGCCTACCCGGTCACCGCCGGCACACATACGTTTAAATGGATCTATGTGAAAGATATTTATATGAGCATGGGACTGGATAGAGCCTGGATCGATTACATTGATTTTCCACCACCTGTCCTGCCCGATATACAGGTGGGACCAAATGATACTATCTGTGCAGGAGAGCTTTATCAACTTACCGCTACAGCTTCCGGCTATGACAGCCTGAAGTGGTCCACTACCGGAGATGGTATGTTTACTGCAGATACACTCCTGGAACCAATCTATACCCCTGGTGATCAGGATATTATCAACGGAGAGGTCAAATTAATGTTACGGGGATTTGTCCAGTACGGAAGCACGATCAGTAGTTTGTTCCTGACCATTCATAATGGTCCTGAAGCCTCTATTACAATCGATCCGAAAGACACTCTTTGTTCCTGGCAATCGGGTATCCTGAGCACCGAAT
>JACNKI010000029.1 GCA_014382125.1 Bacteroidota bacterium
GTCTCCAGGTGGAAAACAGGCTTTTGTCATCGACGAACATATCTGTTGGAGGAATCCGAAGCTGCAGCAGGTTCACATCGATCACCACATCAGACATGATAAGGTGATTGGACGTATGCGTTTCGTATCCATTTTGTGTAACCGTCAGCAAATAATTCCCCAGATAAACGTTATCGAACGTTGCGGTTCCGGAAGCCGGAAGAGTAGCAGAATAGGTTGAGTCGTAATCGAGATTAAGCAAATCGACCACGGTTCCTTCAACCTGACTGGAATCGCATGAGAGATGTACATTTACTGTAACCTCAGCTGTCCAGCACTTGCCTAAACCGTTTGAGAAGGCTGCAGTACTAACACGGTTACCCGGATAGATCGCTTTCACTGCCCAGCGGTAAGGATTACATGGGAGCGACGGCCAGCTGTTATCGGTAATGTATGTATTAGCGGTTGTGCCAATCGACGTCCATGTTCCCGGATTGCCTTCGTCACCTTGCAGCAGGCGCCATACCTGGTAATCAATATCACCTGGAGGGCTCATCTGAATACCGTTCACAATGAAAGGCATTCCCTGAGCATAAGTCGTTCCACTCATAAGCGGGTTCCAGGCGCCCAGATATAACTGTATAGCATTCCCTGTCGTTGGCTGGCCGCTTATGGTAATCGGCGGAGCCCAGGGGCCTGAACCCAGCGTGCCGGTGGCTGACCACTCTACCCAATAAGAACCAGGGGTAAGTGACAGTCCTGGTGTCGAAGCAACAATCTGCATGATCGGACGGTTTGTGCTTCCGCCAGGACCGTTGTTGTTGCGATAAATGTTCGACCAGGTAGTAGTGGCAAGCAGGTTCGTAGTCTGGTCTCCCCAGATCACGCTTGAACCGGCAAGGCCAGGCTCACCGTCCCATATCGCGACAAAGATCCCGTCAAAGGAAGAGGTTGTCGGAGAACCTGTCTGATATCCGAAGAACTCCATTGAGGTTATATTCCAACCGGCGCCTGTAACGGTAAAGTCATCGGCAACGTGTATATCGGATGCATTCTGGAAACCAAAGCCATAAGTGGTCAATGGCGACTCCAGGATACTTTCATCAGCGCCGCCTGAACCTGTACCCGGGCTGTTTACCAGCGGGCCGTTGTCATACAATACAGCATCTGATGTGCTCAACGGAATCGATGAACCGGCAAAGTCGACATTAGTACCTCCATCAGCTACATCAACGGGTTCCTGATTAGGATCGCCGCCAGTAGAATAAGGCAATGGAGTATTGCTCGGATTGAATGTAGACCACTCAAAGTTCGCAAACCATCCCCGGCCTTCAACACCTGTTACCGTCTCCGGTTGGTGGCTGTAAATAGCGCCATCAATTTCTGAAGCCGTGATAGGTGTGTTATCGCCAAGAGCATCCAGCATCAGCGGTCCGCCCTGGCCCCATACGATTGCACGTAACATGAAATTGCCCGAAGCCGGGAGCCATGGTCCGCCCTGGTATTGGGAGTAACTACGAAGCTGCGGATCGTCCTCATCGATACAGATACCCGCTGCATCAGGAGCGTTGCCACCCTGGATCATCACCAAGTAGAAGTTACCGCTTGTAATATTGGCCCCAAATAATGCAAATTCAACCCAGCCAAAATCAGTTGGGGTAATTTCGAATGTATCACTAATCGCTTGTCCGGGAGTTCCGCCAGGACCACTATCGTCATAAATTACGATCCCGAAAGGTTGTAGTGGGTCGGAGCCCGGTGGATATTCAGCTTCGGTTCCAATATGAACGCTACCTCCATAAACTTCAGCAGGGTATCCAACCGGTGTGAATTTCACTGCATTCCCGTTACCACCTGCTGCCCATACCGTGAAATTATCACAAATACCATCATCATAGCGAATCTCCATCCAACCTCTTGGAGTCAACCAGCTGATATCCACGGCTGTTTCAGGTGCATTCAGAGCAGCAACAACACCCCATGGAGGTCGTACATCGCGTAACAAGCCAACATCCAAAAATGTGGTCTCGAACAGAACAAATACAAATGGCCCAAGTGTCTGAGTTTCAAAACCGGCTTTCGATACCACAACATCATGTGTACCGGGTGGCAGTTCTAAGAAGTAGATGCCGCCGGCAACAGAGTAACCGATAGCTCCGCCTGCTTCAATTTTGGCGCCAACAATCGGTTCGCCTGTGTCTTGGTTATACACAAGTCCTTCCAGAAATGCCACCGGATCTATCGGTGTAAAGGTAAGCTGCACGTTGGGAAGGTAATAGTAATTCAAACCAGAAGTAATTGAACAACCAGTGCTATAGTCGTAGTGACGGTGGTAAACCTGCCTCGGGTTGGTAAATGTATAGCGCACATAAGAGCTACTCGTATAGGATGTATTGTCGAAACAGATCTCTACAGCCAGATTACTGACTCCATCCCATAAAAATGGAGTCTGGAGGGTAATCGTTTGCCAGCCTGTTCCGGTAACAGCATAAGTGCCACTATAGACTGTGGTCATCCCGGATTCGAATGCTGTCGGCAGAAGAGTACTCGTGTTCTTCATTAAGATGTTAAAGCCGTTCATTGTTTGAGTATTATAGGACGACACATCGAATGCAATCGTGCTGAACTCACCATATGAACCACCTGCTGCAATAATATCAGCAGCATCCCAGATCATCAGAGACCTGGCGTCATGATAGAAGGTATAATACGGAATGCCATAGCTGCCGGTACCTGTACCGATCGTAATGACTGTAGCACCTCCGCCACCGCCGAGTTCCTTATCCCATGAATCTGCTATCTCAGCATCATCCAGGGGCCGGTTGTAAAGCCGGAACTCATCTATCAATGAACCGGCAGGCATACAGCTACTGCCTGAGTACCCACCTACCTTGAACGGACCGGATCCGTTGATGTTGATGGCGGGGTCAGCAACAGATGTTGTCAACACACCGTCTCTATAACCCCTAATCATGGCTCCGTCGTAGGTCCAGTGAACCACAGATGGTCCGGGGCCCACGCCTGTTACAGTACAGTCGGTCAGACCACCTCCACGCATGATGATATTCCCGGCACCGGCGACACCGCCGATAAAGCTCCGCCAGGAGCCTGCCGTGTTATCACCCCACATGTAATAGAGACTCGTGTTGACCGGGATGTTGTTCAGCCACAACGAAACGGTGAAACCCGGGGTTCCGGGCAGGTTTGCTGCCCAACCCGTGTTCACGTAGTTCGTTGAAGAAGATCCTCCAACTCCAATCAGAGCCCCGCCAAATTCGCCGGTACCCCCCTGGGTAAGTCCTCCCATAAGTGGAGCAGGATTTGTTCCTACAGGAGCTGATGCATCATTGGTCACAGTACTACCCGTTTCGTCGAATTTGTAGTACATGTACTCAGGTACGTCCTGCGCAATGGTCACCATCCCTGCAAGCATGAAAATAGCTACGAGTAGCCATCCCATGCGTAATTTTCCTGTAAGCATTTGTTTCATAATGATTTATTTGGTTAAAATTAGATGAATTGCTTAAGACATATTAATTATGTCCTGCTACAAAAATAGATAAGAATTCCAAATATCCAAAGAAATTTAGATAAAAAACACACTAATTAAATAAAAGGATTTCTATTTAGTTGAATATAAGAACTTTAAAGTACGATACCTGACTGTTTGTGCGAACAACCATCAAATACAACCCCGGGACCACCTGATCGGTCACAATTTGAATTCGATTTTGGGATTGGATTTCGTTGGAGAGAACAATCTCTCCTTGCTGGTTAATCAGCTCAATGTTCAGGATAGGTGTCAGGGATTCAACATGAAAAAGATTGTAGGCAGGGATCGGAAAAACCCGGATTTCCTCTTCTTCAAATGTCTGTTTGCGGGATGTTATCAGGTCCACTGTAATGGTGTCTGAGGATTCTGGTTGGATGCATCCGGACCACAGTGCCATCACATAGTACTGATACTCCTGAGGGGGGAGATTCTCATCCAGGAATATTGTATCCGTTACCGGAACCGTGCTGATCAGGTTAAAACCGCCGCTTCCTCCGGTTCTCCTGTATATGTCGTATGTTATGGGGCTAAATCCATCTGTCCCGATGGAACAGTCGTCGATCGCCCATGAGTACCATAATCCCTGGCCATTATTGTCGACTCCCTGCCAGGCGATATCTACTGTTTGCCCGATGTAGGAAGACATATCAATTTCATAAGGTGTTTCCCATTGATTGTACCCGGTTACGCTTGGATAAACAGGCAGTGAACTCAAATCAAAAAGGATATCCCATGTTGAGCCTCCGTCGGGCGAAATCTTCACATAATAATGGTCGTCATATGTAGAGCCCTGATATGCATAACTCCAGAACGTCAGATTCCCAGTCACATTTATATTCCGTGCGATCAACCACTCATCCTGATGGTTATAATCCCAGAGCAATCCGGCCGAAAAGTTTCCGGAATGAACTCCAAGGGAAGAGGATGCTGAGGTATGACTCCAGGTGGCTACGCTATTGGTAATGATCTGATCCCACCACTCCGGCGGGAACACGGCGCCTTCAAATCCTTCGTTCAGTTGCCTGCCGGTTCCTCCACATTGAGGCGGGCTCCATGTGAGATAAATATCCGTTCCCACGGCTTCGCCCTGAAGGTTATGAGCCGGATAACAAACAGGATAAACGGAGATATTGTCTACAGACCAGGCGATGATATCTTCCGAGTACAATCCCTCAGCACGAAAACGAATGCGGAAAGCTTTCTCTCCAACCGGGGAGATATCTATATGCCGGAGCTCCCAATCAAACGAACCTGTATTCAAATACCCGGTCATTCTGTGCCAACTGTTATTGTAATAGATCTCAATGCAGACCTTCTCTGATCCTGTTGCGTTTCTATCTTCCAACTTCAGATCAAAATCGAGCCAGATCTGTGAACACTCATAGGGTGTGGCATCAAGTACAGGACTCTCCAGACTATATGAATAATTGGATTGAACCGGTGACCAGGAGAATCTAGCGGAGGGAGGAGGAAGACCTGTATTGACATCAATCATCCAGTTTCCCTGAGCCGGATCAAACCGCCAGTCGTTAAACTGGAAGGAAGCCTGGTCCCAGGATTCGAAAAAGGGTAATGGCCGTCCATAGTTGACCAGAACTGTTATCGGACCCGCTTTCATCGATTCATCATATTGATCCGGGAAACCATAAGCTGTCAGATCATACCAGGCAGATATTTCATAATCGTAGATACCCGGTTCAAGTTCAAAATCATAATAATTGAGTGTGTCGGGATCATCGATACTAGTCACCAGAAGATCATTGCGATATATCCTGTATCCTTCTATCCCTGGTGGAGTGATAGAATCCGGGGTTTGCGGTTTCAGCCACTCCAGGTAAACAGCGTTTTCAATCGGGGTAGCATTAAATCCTCTGGGTGGATAAAGAAACTCACTTGTAAATGGGACACAACTCTTGGTGGAGTATCCGCTGCCGTATGATGCAAGCACACAAGCAGTATAACTTTGTCCATACTGAACCTGCGAACCGGGAATGAGGAAATTGGTATCTGTTGTAAAGCCGGCAAGCACATTTTCCAGGTAAAAATTATAGCCCAGGATGCAACTGGCTAATCCCGTATTTGTCTCGGAGGAGATGATCTCTATATTGTCAATATTCCAATTGTTCACGTAGTAAGAATCTTCTCCGTGAGCCCGGAACCTGATCCGGAACTCGATATCGGTATATGCTGTTAAATCGATCTGTTCGGTAGTCCATGGGATATTCCCATAAGCGCTGGTGTATTCATGAAGTAAATTCCAGGCTGATCCATCCCATACTTCCACCGCCATCTGATTTACCGAGGTCGTCCCGAAATTATCAAGAAAGATATCATAATTGCAGGCTAGTAACGGTGAGCGCTCCCCTTGAATCGGTTTGCTTGTCAGGGTTTGCTCATAAATAAGCACCTGCGGCAACCAGAAAAACATCGCGGATGGAGCAGGATTTCCCATCACCTGAGAGATGATCCAGTTATTTCCTCCTTCGATGGACCAATCCTGGGTTTGAAATGAACCACTCGACCAATCCTCCAAAAATAGCGTTTGCATATAGGTCGGCACCTCCCATCGAGCCTCCAGAGTTTTATCATCTACCTGCAGGTTGGTTGGCGGGGACTTCTCCTGCAAAAGATAAATATTGACTGTTGTATCCTGTGATAACGACAACGTGCCTGTATAATTCTGGTATCCAAATTTAGTTACCGTAAGTTCATAGGAACCTTTCCATACGGGAGAAAATGTATGGACTCCACTGGTGTCAACAGTACAGGTATAGATAGTGTCAGGATAGACCAGGTTTTTCAGGTAGATATCAGTGCCTGCTTTACTGGCCTCTTCGCAACTCAGATCAACATCCACTGTCAGGTCCACCGTCCAGCACTTCCCAAGGATATTGGAAAATCCGGCTGGTGACCAGCGGTTTGCGGAGTACTCTGCTTTAATGCCCCAAAGATATGGGCTGCATGGGAGGTTGAACCAATCCTGGTCTGAAGCAAAAAGGTCTGGCGTCGTTCCCAAATCGACCCAAACGGAAGGATTCTGCTCTTCTCCCTGTCGTAATCTCAAGACCTTGTACCGGATCAAACTTTCCGATAAATTGTCTGCATCCACCGGCCCACCCGGACCATGACAGAGAGCCCTTATTAAAAAGTTACCATTGGCCGGCATCCAGGGAAGCGCTCCCGTCACAAAACGTGATGCACTCCGAGCCTGGCTGGATGTAATGTCAATAGCCAGGCCTGCAGCATTCGGGGGATTCCCTCCCTGCACCATGGCCAGATAAAAATCACCACCGGAAAGGAATACGGAAGAAGGGAACGAAAACTCATTCCATCCATAATCTGTTGGGGTGACCTCAAAAGGACCGGCAATCTGGTTGCCCGGCATCCCCTCTGAACCCGTTGCATCGTAAACGATCACCTGAAACGGAACCAGGGGATTGCTTCCGGCCGGATAATTCGCCGGTGTCCCAATATGAATCGATCCGCCCACAATCGTTACAGGAAAATCGACAGGAGTAAATCGAACTGCATTCATATTTCCCTCTACCGCCCAAATTGTGAAATCGTCCTGGCCACCGTTATCATATAATAGTTCATAGTCTCCGTTCGGCAGTTCCCAGTTCAAATAGACAATTTGAAATGTCGTGTCAAGGAAGGCTGATACAAATCCCGGAGGATTCGGAGTTTCCCACAATGATTGATTTATCGTCACATGCTCCCCCTCCATAAAGACAACCGGAGAGGTGGTATAGGTGTCAAAGCCTGCTTTCAGGAATGTTACCGGGAAACTTCCGACAGGGTCTATATTCATAAAATAAACTCCACCGGCGAGAGACCAGGTTGATTGATCATTGACTGTAATTTTTGCCCCGATAATAGGATTCCCGGAAACGGCATTTGTGATCGTACCTGATAACGTTGCCGCCAAAAGGCTTGATGGGAAATCTTGCGAATATAGTGTAGCCGGCTTCCATAGAGAAAGCATCAGTATGAGAAACGACCAGCCGATCGCAAAGGATTTCATCCGGTAAAAATTATCCGTGACGAGTTTGTCATCGTATTCTCACTGATAACGGAGAACTCACCTACTTTCTTACAAAATTACTAAAATATCTCTTTTTTTGGACGTTTCATTTGCCTGAGTGAAAAAATTCATATCTTTGCACTCCCAAAATTGAATCTCAATTTGACAAATAATGTATGCAATTATTGAAATAGCCGGGCAGCAGTTTAAGGTGCGGAAGGATGACGAAATTTTTGTTCACAGACTGGATGGAGAGCCTGGTAAGAAGGTGGAATTTCAGGAAGTATTATTGATTGATGACAACGGCAAGATACGTATTGGGAAACCATTTGTCGAAGACTCAAAGATAACGGCTAAGATCCTGGAACATGCCAGAGGCGATAAGGTAATTGTATTTCATAAGAAGAGAAGAAAAGGGTACCAGAAAGCTGTCGGGCATCGTCAGGATTTTACGAAGATCCGGATTGACAGCATTGCAACTACCGCTGCCCCGAAAACTGCAAAAGTCAAGAAAGAGGCGGAGATAAAGAAAGCTGCTCCGAAGAAAGTCGCTCCAAAGAAAGCTGTTCCAAAGAAAGCTGCTCCGAAGAAAGCCGCTCCGAAGACACCTGCTCCGAAGAAAGTCGCTCCAAAGAAAGCAGCACCAAAGAAATCTTTAGTGAAGAAAACAACATCGAAAAAAGCAACACTCAAGAAAGCAGTACCAAAGAAATCAGCACCCAAGAAAGAGAGTGCTGAAAAGAGATAAAACGTTGAGTTATGGCACACAAAAAAGGAGCGGGAAGCTCAAATAACGGACGCGAATCACACAGCAAACGGTTGGGTGTAAAGATCTACGGTGGTCAGTTTGCCAAAGCCGGTAACATCATTGTACGTCAACGCGGCACGGTTCACAATCCGGGATTGAATGTCGGTATTGGGAAAGATCATACGTTGTTTGCACTTGTCGACGGTGTGGTAGAATTCAAAAAGCGGTTGAAAGATCGCTCCTGGGTATCGGTTATCCCCTCAGAAAACTCCGCAAACTAAGAAAGAATCAATCCATATAATTCATCCCGGGCAGAATCTGTCCGGGATTTTTTTATCCTTATCGTCCATTATTCACTACTTTTGTCAAGCAAAAATCACGTTATGTTATCCATTCAGGTTATCCGGGAAAACCAGCTAGAGGTCATCAGGCGATTGAGTATGAAGAATTTTGATGCTGCTGAACTTATCGCCAGCGTACTTGAACTCGACGAAAAACGAAGAGAATTCCAGAAGCAGCTCGATGAACTCAATAGCCAAAGCAACCAACTCGCCAGGGAGATAGGGATTCTGTTCAAGTCAGGCAAAACCGATGAAGGCAACCGACTTAAAGAGCAGACCGGTCCGTTGAAAACCCGGTCCAAAGAAGCTGAAGCAAGCCTGGATGCTGCGAAGAGAGAACTGGATGAACGGATGGTATTACTTCCCAATATTCCTCATTCATCTGTTCCAAAAGGAAGCAGTGCAGAAAACAATGAAACCGTTTATGAAGAGGGAACAATTCCTGAATTGCCTGATGCGGCGATTCCACACTGGGAGTTGGGACCACGCTTCGGCATCATCGACTTTGCTCTTGGGACGAAGATCACAGGAGCCGGATTCCCGGTATACCTGAATCTGGGCGCCGGATTACAGCGGGCACTCATCAACTTTTTTCTTGACCAGGCCCTCAAATCAGGATACACAGAGATCCAGCCTCCCTATCTGATCAATTCAGCTTCAGGATTTGGCACCGGTCAGCTGCCTGATAAAGACGGACAGATGTATTCTATCCCGGAGGATGACCTTTACCTGATCCCTACTTCTGAGGTGCCTGTAACGAATATCTACCGGGATGTGATCTTCAAACCGTCGGATCTGCCTGTGAAACATGTCGCTTATTCCGCATGCTTCCGGAGAGAAGCCGGCTCCTACGGCAAAGATGTGCGGGGACTGAACCGTTTGCATCAGTTTGATAAAGTGGAGATCGTACAGATAACGGAACCCGATCTCTCATACGATGCGCTGGAAGAGATGCGTGAATATGTGACCGGTTTAATACGCATGCTGGAACTTCCTTTGCGGGTCCTTAACCTCTGCGGAGGGGATATCAGTTTTGCTTCAGCAAAAACATACGATATGGAGGTCTACTCGGCGGCTCAAAAGCGATGGCTGGAAGTCAGTTCCGTCTCCAACTTTGAGTCGTTTCAGTCACAACGAATGAAACTCCGGATCAAGGATGACTCCGGAAAAACCAGACCGGCTCATACGCTGAATGGAAGCGCTTTGGCCCTCCCACGGATTGTCGCCGCGATCCTGGAAAACAACCAAACGGACAAAGGGATCCGGATCCCTGAGGTACTGGTGCCCTATACAGGATTTTCAATTATATCATGAATTAGATTGTTTTTATGTAAGTTTGTTCTAAACAAAATCTCCTTGCTATGAAGAAATATCTCATTATCCTCGCGATGGTTCTATTTTCTGTCTCCGTTTTTGGCCAGTTTACCATTGGTCCGAAAGTGGGTTATAATGCATCCAAACTATCCACAAATCTGGATACCATCACCTCCAACTTCAAATCCGGTTTTTCGATCGGAGTTTTCGTCAGAATCGGAAAACGATTCTATTTCCAACCCGAAGTTTACTATACTACCCAGGGAGGTGTATTTGAAAGCAATCCTAACGACTGGAAACAGAAGGTGAATATCGGCTCACTGGATATTCCGGCACTTGTTGGATTCAAGCTGATCAAATCCAAGGTTGTCAATCTACGAATCCTGGCCGGGCCGCTTGCATCATTTGTTGTCAATAAATCAGTGAAAGATGCCGGAGGTGCCTTAGGCCCCATAGAAAATGCGGACATCAATAGTGTGAACTGGGCCATCCAGGCGGGAGCAGGATTGGATGTGTTGTTTTTTACCCTGGATGTCAGGTATCAGATCGGCCTGAA
>JACNKI010000057.1 GCA_014382125.1 Bacteroidota bacterium
TCAAAGTTCAAGGTGGAAGGATGAGGGGCGAGGGACGAGGTTATCCAGTTATCTAGTTGTCTAGAATCCCAGGTCTTTCGTCAGATCATTGGCTCTAATCTCATCCTTTGTTCGTTGAGAAAGCTGGATAGAATCTACTGTTTTCACAAAGCGAGCTGAGAAGAGTCCAATACCATTATCGATATTGGAGTAGGCAGGTTTCTCCTGAACAATTGAGTTTGAGGGTTGGGAAACCTCAATGTAGGTTTGCAGGTCTTCTGCCGCGACGATAAAATAATACCTTAATATTCTTGCCACACGGTCAACATCCGGATCAACAGGGATTTTTGCATGAAGGAGGCTGTAAAAACCATCATTGTCATAGGATTCAACAATCTCCTCTCCACCCAGATCATTTTTGGAAATCTTTCTCGAAACAATCTCCCAGTCTACATACTTTTCAACACTCTGGGAAGGATTCTGTTTTGAGGTCTCAAGATAATAGAATCGAACGATCACCTGATAGAGCCGTCCACCTTCAGCTGAAACCCACTCCACTTTACTGATTTTTCCCGGATCGAATGAGATCGCTTGATAATTGAATGGCCTTTCGACGGTGAAATCCCTAACCAGCGCGGTCTCTGACAGGATCTCTTTCTGGGTTTGAGGGTTTCGTATGATTAGTTTATAATGATAGATTGGATCCAGGCTGGAATCATTGGTATAGGTCATTTGATTGGGAAAGTAAAACTGCCCGCTATCCTTGTTGTGAATAGTTGTTGTATCAAACCGGTATACAGCAACCTGATTCGTACTATTCCATGCCTCAAGGGAAACCTCCATCTTGTATGGGTAATTGCTGGAATCAGGTATCTGGGCATATTGCAATGCGTTCCCTGGTCCAAGGAATGCTTTTGTGACTTTTATATAATGTATTGAATCCAACTGGTTTAATATGCCATAAACAATGGTAACATCTTTCCATTCAGTATTCAATTCTATCTCTTTCTTACAGGAATGAAAAATTGTTGTGGTTGCAAGTAGCAAGATCAAGATTTTCAGTGATCGCATCAGTAAACATTTAGATAAGTATGCAAAATTAAACAATTTTCAATAAAATCGTAGCTTTGTAAATTAAACTGATCGATATGCCAGCTCCATTTTCATTTCGTAATGTACAGAAGGTGACTACCCATGTGCTTCTTGAGATGAAGCTCAAAGAGGTAAAGATCGCCATGTTGACTGCCTACGACTACTCTTTCGCCAGGATTCTGGAGGATACAGGTATTGATGTAATCCTGGTTGGAGATTCAGCCTCCAACGTAATGGCTGGTCATACTTCCACGCTACCGATCACACTGAATGAGATGATCTATCATGCCTCTTCCGTTGTGAGAGCAGTGAAGCGAGCCCTGGTTGTGGTGGATCTCCCTTTTGGCACGTATCAGGGAAACTCAAAAGAGGCTTTGAGCTCAGCTGTTCGGATCATGAAGGAGTCGGGTGCCGATGCAGTAAAACTGGAGGGAGGGAAAGAGGTCGTTGAGTCGATTGACCGGATTTTAACGGCCGGGATTCCTGTGATGGGACATCTGGGTTTGACGCCTCAGTCTATCCATAAGTTTGGCACCTATGTGGTACGTGCGACCACCGAAGACGAAGCAGCCAAATTACTGAAGGATGCTAAGCTCCTTGACAATGCCGGCTGTTTTGGGATCGTTCTTGAAAAAATTCCGGCTAAACTTGGGGGACAGGTTGCCAAAGAGGTGAAGATCCCTGTAATCGGTATCGGAGCCGGTCCGGAAGTCGACGGCCAGGTATTGGTATTGCATGATATGCTGGGCATTACTCAGGAGTTCTCACCCCGTTTCCTGCGTCGTTATCATAATCTCTCAGAAGAGGTAAAAGGAGCTATCAACACCTATATTAATGACGTGAAAAACCTCGATTTTCCGAATGAGCGGGAACAATACTGATGAGGCCGGAGTTGATTTTGTATGAAGACAATCATTTACTGGTTTACAACAAACAGCCGGGAGATATTGTTCAGGGAGATAAAACAGGAGACGTTCCCCTTAACGAACAACTCAAGAACTACCTGAAGGAAAAATTCAATAAACCCGGGAATGTATTTCTGGGTGTCGTTCACCGGATCGACAGGCCTGTCAGTGGGGCAGTAATATTCGCGAGAACATCCAAATCATTAACACGGCTGAACCAGCTATTGAAAAAGGGTGAGATCCGAAAATCATATTGGGCAATCGTTCAACATCCACCTCCCGCACAGCGAGATCACCTGATTCATTTCCTGGTCAGGAATGAGAAACAAAATAAAAGCTACGCACATATCAAACCGGTCGGTAATTCACAAAAAGCCGAACTGATATATGAGATGAAATCCGCTAGTGACAGGTATTATCTGCTGGAGATCAACCTGCTGACAGGTCGTCATCATCAAATCCGCTCACAACTGGCTTTTATAGGCAGTCCCATAAAGGGAGATCTTAAATATGGATCATCACGGTCGAATTCCAATGCTTCGATACATCTGCATGCACGCAGCACCGAGTTCATTCATCCTGTTCGGAATGAGCCTCTCAGGATCGTGGCGGATCCACCCACCGATCCTCTTTGGGATCATTTTTGCAACGAACCAGAATCTTAGCAGATGAATCCATGGAGCCTTATTTGCTAACAATACAACCAGTGCCCGTTATTCCGTTTCAGCCAGCGTGGATATTTTGGGTATACCTCGTGATGTTCCTTATTCTGGCATGGGTTCAGGTCTTCTTCTTCAAGCGGTTTCAACTGGTGATCAAAGCCAACTTCAACACTAGATGCTTGCATCAGCTTATCCGGGATGGAGACCTCTTTAAGGAACGAATCTCGATTGCTCTGAGCGTGCTCTATGTGATGTCGATCGCAATGGTTATTTTTCAGGTGCTGAAACTCTTGCTTCATCAATCCACTTTTATCATTCCGGATTTCCAGCTTTTCCTGCTCCTATGCCTGGCAGTAGTGGGTTTTTGGGCACTAAAGCTGTTGATGATGAATTTTCTGACTATCATTTTCAAAACAGAACAAACAAATAACGAATACAAACTGAACATCCTCACTACGATCAGCTTTCTTGGATTTCTACTCCTCCCGATACTTGTTTTCGCTGTTTACCTAAGATCATCCTGGCTCATTTATTTCTGTCTGGGCATCATCATTGTTGCCTCTCTCTTCAGGTTGGTCAAAGGATTCATCATAGGAATATCACTGACCAAATTTTCCCCTTTCTTTTTATTTGTGTATCTTTGCACCCTTGAAATTCTACCACTACTCGTTGTTGCCAAGTTGATTCTGATGTACTATTAATACTATGGTGAAAGGAACTGATAGTTGAACCCCAAAACAAGTGCACATTGAAGATCAAGAAAATTCTGATTAGCCAACCTGAGCCATCCGATATCGAGAAATCTCCATACGGAGAACTTGCCAAGAAGTTCAACCTAAAGCTCGACTTCCGGAAGTTCATCAAGATAGATGGAATTCCAGCCAAAGAGTTCCGGAAAGACCGTATCAACCTGCTTGAATATTCCGCTGTCATCTTTACATCGCGAAATGCTGTTGATCACTATTTCCGGATTGCCAAAGAGATGCGCTGTGAGATCCCTGATTCCATGAAATACATCTGTGTCTCGGAATCGACAGCTTATTACCTTCAGAAATACATACAATACAGAAAAAGAAAGATCTTTCATAGTAAAGAGAGTTTCGACGTTCTGACCGAGTTGATCAAGAAACACAAAAGTGAGAAATTTGTTCTTCCCTGCTCTGACATTCACAAGATGGAGATCCCAAACATCCTGAGTTCCTTAAAGGTAGCCTATAAGAAGGCAATCATCTACCGAACTCTGGCCAGTGATCTCTCAGATGTGAATATCTGCAACTATGATCTGGTGGTCTTTTTCAGTCCTTCCGGCATCAAGTCGCTTTTCAAAAACTTTCCTGAATTCAAACAAAACAACTGCGCCATTGGTGTATTCGGCTCTTCAACCACCAAGGCTGCTCAAGATGCAGGACTGGAGCTGACTATCCAGGCCCCGACTAGTACTGCGCCCTCCATGACGATGGCGATTGAAGAGTACATCGTCAAAGAGGGGAAAAAGAAGTAACGGATCATTCCGGGTCTTCAAGATTTGCATGAGCCAGTCATTTACCAGGCATGAGCGGTTAACAGAGAGAAAGTTGATTCATCAACTTTTCAAAGAGGGATCCACCAAATCGGTCCCTTCGATACGTTTACGCTGGCTCTTTCAGGAATTAAACACTCCCTGTCCTGTACAGATACTCTTCAGTGTTCCCAAAGCAATCATTCCTAAAGCAAGCGAGAGAAATCTTCTGAAACGCCGAATGAGAGAGGTCTACCGCAAACATAAATTCATCCTGTACGATTCCCTGGAATCATCGGGCAGGAATATGATCCTTGCTATCACCTATTCCAGCCGTGAGATCCTCTCAACGAAAGAGATCCAAGAGAAAATAATCGTAATATTACAACGTTTAAAGAGAGAGAATGAGAAAGCTTCTAAGTAGTTTTTTCATTTTACTGATTCGCATTTACCAGGGCGCAATCTCTCCATACCTGATGCCTGCATGCAGATTTACCCCTTCCTGTTCAGCATTTGGGGTGCAAGCCATTCATAGACATGGACCTTTCAGGGGAGGATGGTTGACCCTTAAACGGATCATACGATGTCATCCCTGGGGAGGGAGTGGATATGATCCTGTTCCAGGATCTAATGAAGAATGAGAAATAAAGAATGAGGAATGAAGAATTATGAAGAAAAATAGCAACTATATGAGAACAGGTCTGTTAAGCCTAGCCCTATTGATATTTACTGCTTACAATGTTGGAGTATATGCTCAGTCACCTCAGGACCAGACGTTCGATATTCTTAAGAATCTGGATATCTATACAGATGTAGTAAAGGAATTAAATGCTGAATATGTGGATGATATCCAACCTGGTGATCTTACCAAAGCGGGGATCGATGCGATGTTACGATCGCTTGACCCGTATACCAATTTCATACCGGAAACGGATGTGGAGGACTACAAATTCTTAACTACCGGACAGTATGGAGGCATTGGCGCATTGATTCATCAGCAGGATAATTACGTGATCATCTCGGAACCCTATGAAGGCTCTCCCGCACAAAAATCAGGATTACAGGCTGGAGATAAGATCGTTGAGGTGAACGGGAAACCAGCGGAAGGGAAGAGTTACGATGAAGTAAGCGCCGTGCTGAAAGGTCAGGCCGGAACAGAAGTACAACTCAAGATCAAAAGAGAGGGTGTTGATCAACCCATTGAAAAGACCATTATCCGGGAAAATATCAAAATAGATAATATCCCTTATTTTGGGATCGTAGGTAGTGACATCGGATACATCAAACTTACAGGATTTACTCAGCATGCCGGCCGTGAAGTTAAACAAGCTTTTCTGAAGCTTAAAGAGAAACAAGCTATTGCCGGTGTCATCATCGACCTGCGCAATAATGGTGGGGGGTTATTGAAAGAAGCCATAAACGTTGCCAACATATTTGAAAAACGTGGCCAGGAGATCGTCACTACCAAAGGAAAAGTCAAGGAGCGAAACCGGATACATAAAACATCTCATCCCCCTGTCGACCTGAAGATCCCGTTGGTTGTACTGGTTGATAATCAGAGTGCTTCCGCCAGCGAAATCTTTGCCGGTGCGATGCAGGACCTTGATCGTGGTGTTGTGGTCGGTCAGCGCACATTTGGCAAAGGGTTGGTGCAGAATGTAGTTCCATTAAGCTACAATGCGCAGTTGAAAATTACGGTAGCAAAATATTATATTCCAAGCGGCCGTTGCATTCAGGCGATCGACTACAGCCACAAGGACAACAATGGATACTTCACCAAGATTCCCGATTCACTCATTCGAGAGTTCAAGACCAGAAAAGGAAGAAAGATCTATGATGGCGGCGGAATCTCCCCGGATATCACAGTGAAACCAAGGAAATTCAGCCAGCTTGCACTTACACTTTTTGGTAAGTTCCTCATATTCGATTTCGCCACCAGATATCACCGGGAACACCCGGATATTGGTCTTATCAGTGACTTTAAGATCGACGACAGCACATTTAACGATTTTCTGGTTTTTATCGATGACAAAAACTACTCATACACAACCCGCAGTGAACAAGCGCTGGAACGGTTGAAAATAGAGGCTGAGAAAGAGAACTATTTCGACGCCATCCAGGAGGAGTATGACCAACTGAGCACATATATGATCGAAGATAAACAAGCCGACATCAAAAAATACGAAGGAGAGATCAGGGAGTTGCTCAGGATGGAGATCGTATCCCGGTATTATTACCAAAAAGGAAAGGTAGAAGCTTCCCTTGATCGTGATCCGGAACTAGCCAGAGCCATTGAGATACTACATAATCCGGCAACTTATAAGGCTATCCTTGACGGAACCTACACCCTGTCAGAAGAGCCGACAGGGAAAACAAAACAGGAAGCAGAGAACATTCAGGTCAACCCATCTAATACCAACGAATAAATCCAGCTAATGCAAAAAATGAAAACGATTGGACTAATCTTTCTGGTCCTGGTCTTTACCAGTTCCGGATTTGCTGATAAACCTGCGTACCAGATCTTTGACGCTAAAGGAAAAAAAGTAAACTACCAGCGAATGTTGAAAAATGTCACAGAGTCGCAGGTCATTTTTTTTGGTGAATTGCACAACAATCCGATTTCACACTGGCTTCAATATGAGCTGACGAAAGATCTTTTTGAGACCAAACAGGATCAATTGATATTGGCAGCTGAGATGTTCGAGACTGATAACCAGTTGTTGCTCAACGAATATACTTCTAAGCAGATCCGGAAGAAAGATTTTGAAAGGGAAGCAAAACTCTGGCCGAATTATAAAACCGATTATGCTCCCCTCGTCGATTTTGCCAGGGAACATGAAATGAAATTTATCGCTTCGAACATTCCACGAAGGTATGCTGCTATTGTCAACAGCAAGGGCTTTGCCGGTCTCGACAGCATCAACGCTTACCAACGTGCGATGGTGGCTCCATTACCGATTAAATATGACTCTACCCTGAACTGTTACAAAGCTATGAAGGAGATGTTCAAAGATGCCGGCCCGATGCACAAGACTATGAACCTGGCTGAAGCGCAAGCCATCAAAGATGCCACCATGGGCTGGTTCATCACGAAGAATCTCCAGGATGGTACTACCATTTTACATTATAACGGTGCATATCATAGTGATAACTTCGAAGGTACAGTTTGGTATGTCATTGATTATGGCAGAAAGTTTCCGTTTGAATTACAGGTCATGACCATTACCTGTGTAGAGCAGGATGATCTTGATAAACTTTCAGAAGATCACCTTGGAAAGGCAGATTATATCATCTGCATCCCGTCCAGTATGACGAAAACACATTAATATCAGACGAAGGTATAATAGGCGTTAATAAGGAAGTTCCAGGCTGTTACTACAATCGTTGCCACCACTTTCGAGAGGTAAAAGTTGACCCTCATCTTTCCCGACATTGCCCACACAATTGCCGTGTTGATCCCAAGGCCGATCAGTGCAATGATAAAAAACCGTGAAAACTCCATCAGGATATTTGGGTTGGTGCTTTCAAATGTCCAAACCCGGTTGAGGAAATAGTTTGTTGAGGCAGCAATAGTAAAGCCGATTCCGTTAGCAATATATTTCTGGATCCTCAGGTACTCTTTACAGATAAATGTGATCGAAAAATCAACGATCACTCCTGAGAAACCGACAATCCCAAATTTAATGAATTTCAGAAGGAAACTGGTTGAGAAAAACTCTTCCATAAACAAAGTGAGATTAGAGTTGGATCAGGAGGACTTCATTCTTCTCCCCACGAATCACCTCAACAGTGATAGTCTGACCGAGCTTAAGTTTGGATAATCGGGACATATATTCATAGATGTTTGCCACTTTCATCCCGTTAATAGAGATGATGATATCGCCTTTGATCATGCCTCCACGATCTGCAGGTCTGCCACTCGTGACACCATCCACACGTAATCCTTTCTTCTCTGTTCCGGCAAAATCCGGCATGATCCCCAGGGTAACCTTCAGTCTCCTTCCCATTCTGCCAGGTTTTTTCTTGCTCCCTGATGTTTTGAATGTCAATGGTTCCGGAGCTTTGTCTACGGCCAGGATAACATCTGCGGCAAAGTCACCAACCAGAGCGGAGGTTTCAAAATCAAGAAATTCTGTGTCGTCGAGTGGTGTATGGTAATCGATATGCACACCGGTATTAAAATAGAAAACCGGAATATTGGCGGAATAAAATGCAGCATGATCTGACGGACCATAACCATCCGGTGCATGAACCACCTTGAAAGGCAGATCGCTCTCATAAACTTTCAAGATGGAGTCAGCCGTAACCGAAGTTCCGGTACCGCTAACAGAAATCGCGTTCTTCTCTTTGTCGAAACGCCCCACCATATCAAAGTTAAACATCGCTTTAATTGCTTTCTCCGAAACCGGTGGGTTGTTCACAAAATATTTGGAGCCAAGCAGGCCCATTTCCTCTGCACTGAAAGCGACAAAAATGATGCTCCGGCCCAGTGAAGATTGTTCCTTCGCCAGGATTTTCCCCAATTCGATTACCATAGCGGTTCCGGAGGCATTATCATCAGCACCGTTGTGTACTGCAATGGTGTCCGGCACCCTGGAGCCTGAATTCGGGCCTCCCATGCCCAGATGATCATAATGAGCGCCAAGAACCAGGTATTCCTCCTTCAATACTGGATCTGATCCTTCAAGGAAAGCAACTACATTCATGGTACGATCCTTTTCCTGGATCACCTCAACCTGTCCGGAAACTTTACCGGGGAGTGCAATAGAGTTTGGTTTCATCTGATCGATGATGAGTGCATCAAGACTATCTGCAGTAAATCCAGCTTCCTGAAGAATCAAATCTGCGATCGCCCGCTTGATATGGATAACCTGGATACCGGCAGTCATATCATTGTTCTCCACGATGAGGGCTTTCAGCTTATCTTTCTTTTCCATACTTCGTGGGGTAACTACCAAGACACCAACTGCGCCCTTATCCTTGGCTGTCAGGACTTTGCCTCGAATTCCACTGAACGGAATAAACTTGCTCTCAGAGTCATCAGGTTCAGGATCGGCCCTGAATATCATCACCCATTTGCCTTCCACATCAACCTCTGCATAATCATCCCATCGTAAACTATCCTGATCTAGATCGAAGCCAAAACCCGCAAATACAATTCCGGCATCCACATCTCCATTGGAAGAGAATGCCAACGGCATGAAATCTGTCTCTAACTCAAATTGATTTTCTCCGAAGGCCAGCATATTATTCTCTCCAAGCCGAACACTTGTTATCACATAGAAATACTGATAGCCGTTATCAAACATGGGTTTGAGGCCCGCAGATTTGAACTCCTGCAGAATGTACCGGGCGGCTATATCTGCCTCGGGAGTACCGGGTTTACGCCCCTTGAGTGAATCGGAAGCGAGAAATTCAACATGCTGCTTCAGGTCATCAGGACTAATCTGTAAGGGTTGTTGTGCTGAGATATTCAAACAAATGAACATCCCAAGAAAAAAAGCGATTCGAATTTTCATATAAAACATGTTTGTGTTAATTTATTAATCTTCATTCGTAAATCGGAAATCGTAAATCGCAAATCGTAAATTACTTTATGGTTCCTCCTCCTACTACAATATCTCTATCATAAAACACAGCACTTTGTCCGGGTGTGATTGCATCTGTTGGATGGAAAAAGGTTACTTTCACCTCTCCTTTCTCTTTGGGTGCTATGGTTGCTTCCCGCTCCTGCTGTGCCGAACGGATCTTACACATTATTTCCATGTCGGCATCAAGACTCTCAATAGAAATCCAGTTCAGATCGGTTACGTCAAAGGTGGATTCATACGTCTCTTCACGGGTTCCCACAATAACCCTGTTCTGGTCTGGATCTAATTTCAACACATACAGTGGTTCTGTGTAAGCCACTCCAAGTCCTTTCCGTTGGCCAATCGTAAAGTTCCAGAAACCCTGGTGGCTGCCTACTACTTTGCCATCCGTCAATACAATATCACCCTCTCTTTCGGGCATCTCCAGTAACTCTTTATAGTCGCCACCGTAAAAATCCTGGCTCTCTTCCTTCTCCACTGTAGGAAGATCTGCTTCGAGAGCCAGTTCCCTGACCTCTGCTTTTGTATATTCACCAAGCGGAAGTAAAATCCTGCTCAGCTGTTCTTGGGAGAGCCTATAGATGAAGTACGTTTGATCCTTTTTGGGATCGACTCCCTTTTTTAGCAAAAACCGGTCGGTGACCTCATCTTTCTCCACCCGTGCATAATGCCCTGTTGCAAAATAGTCGTA
>JACNKI010000169.1 GCA_014382125.1 Bacteroidota bacterium
GAATAATGTCAGGAATTTCTATTCAGTCTCTATCTCCGGATACCATATTGCAGAAGCAGGAGCCAACCCGATCACACAGCTTGCACTGACCCTGTCTAACGGGTTTACCTATGTAGAATACTACGCATCACGAGGGATGGATGTGAATCAATTTGCCCCTAACCTCTCCTTTTTCTTCTCGAACGGTCTAGATCCCGAATATGCGGTAATTGGCCGTGTAGCCAGGCTGATCTGGGCGAAGGCAATGAAGTACAAGTATAAAGCCAATCCCCGTTCACAGATGCTGAAGTATCATATCCAGACATCCGGACGGTCGCTGCATGCCCAGGAAATCGACTTCAACGACATTCGGACAACGCTGCAAGCCTTGTATGCCATTTACGACAACTGCAACTCACTTCATACGAATGCCCACGATGAAGCCATCACGACGCCAACGGAAGAATCGGTACGACGGGCCATGGCCATCCAGATGATCATCAACCATGAATTAGGAGAAGCAAAGAATCAGAATCCATTACAGGGCTCATTCATTATCGAAGAACTTACCGATCTGGTAGAAGAAGCGGTGATGATGGAATTTGAACGGCTTTCGGAAAGAGGTGGAGTTCTTGGTGCCATGGAAACGATGTATCAACGAAGCAAGATCCAGGAGGAGTCGCTCTATTACGAGATGATGAAGAATACCGGGAAACTTCCCATCATGGGTGTGAATACGTTCCTTTCGAGTAAAGGATCACCCACTGTTCTTCCCGGGGAGGTGATACGCTCTACAGAGGAGGAGAAAAGATATCAGATTAACATGCTAGAGCAACTCCACAAAACATGGGAAACGGAATCTGCTATCGCATTGGAAAACCTCCAAAATAGTACTACCCAGAATAAAAATATCTTTGAAAGCCTGATTGAAGCCACAAAAGTTTGTTCTATCGGGCAGATTACTCACGCACTGTTTGATGTAGGCGGACAGTATAGAAGAAGCATGTAAACAGTAAAAAACCTGCTTATGACATTCAATATATTAGTTGTCAATCCGAAAGACAAGATGACCCAGATTGCGGTCTTTGAAGATTTTACGTTGCTTTATATTAACAACAGGAGACATTCAGCTGAAGAGCTGGCCCGGTATCCATCCGTTTATGATCAGGTTGATTACCGGACAGATATAGTTTTTAAAGAGTTGGAAAATAATCATTTCGACACGAGTAATGTAAAAGTGGTGATATCCCGGGGAGGGTTGATCAAGCCTGTTCATTCAGGTGTGTTTAAGGTGAGCGATAAGCTGAAACACGATCTCCGCAATAGTCCGATCGGACTGGATGTCATCAATATTGGCGGACTGGTAGCCGATGCAGTTGCAGCCCGGATTGAAGGCGCCAGAGCCCTGATTGCCGATCCAGCGGTGGTAGATGAAATGCAGGATGTTGCCCGCATCACAGGCGTTCCAGGGATAGAGCGGAAATCGATCTTTCATGCACTCAACCAGAAAGCGGTCGCAAAATTGTATGCCGAGAGCCTCAAAAAGGATTATAATGAATTAAATCTGATCGTAGCTCATATGGGCAACGGAACAACCGTGGGGGCCCATTGCAAGGGAAACGTGATCGATGTCAACCAGGGATTTGAAGGCGATGGACCTTTCTCAATGATCCGGTGTGGAAGCCTGCCACTGGGGGAGGTGGTAAGCATGTGCACGGATGGGGAAAAAACCAAAGAAGAGGCGTTTGCATTGTTGACACATAAAGGTGGTATCAATGCACATCTTGGAACAACCAATATCACCGAGATTGAAAACAGGATAAAGAATGGCGATAAGAAAGCCGCATTGGTTTTTGAGGCAATGGCCTACCAGGTGTCTAAATCGATTGGCGAAATGTTTGTGGCACTTAAAGGGGAGGTGGATGCTATTCTCCTGACCGGCGACCTGGCTCATTCCGAGTTTGTGGTCAATAGTATCCGTGATCATGTCGACAAACTTGGACAGGTGATCGTCTTTGCCGGCGACAACGAAACTCAGGCCATGGCATCCAATGCGTTGCGTGTGATAAAAGGAGAGATAGAGGTTTCGGAATACAAGTAAAATCTAACTTCATGAAACTCTATCCTATCTATACCGGAAACCTGATGCTTGACGGTGGTGCGATGTTTGGCGTGGTACCCAAGGTGATGTGGAGCAAACTCTATCCATGTGATGAAAACAATCTCTGCAACTGGTCGATGCGTTGTTTGCTGATTGATATCGGAGAACGTAAGATCTTGATCGACTGCGGGATTGGTGATAAGCAGTCGAAAAAATTCATGGGACACTACTTCCTCAATGGAGAGGAGAACCTTGATGGATCGCTGGCCAAACTGGGTTTTTCAGTGGATGACATCACCGATGTAATCCTGACACATCTCCATTTTGATCATGCAGGAGGCGCGATCCGTTGGAATGAGGATAAAACAGATTATATCCCCACCTTCAACAATGCGATCTACCGGACAAGTAAGCAGCAGTGGGAATGGGCCACTCATCCGAACAACCGGGAAAAGGCTTCATTCCTGAAAGAGAACATCCTACCGATCAAGGAAAAAGGAACGCTGAAGCTGATTGACTCAGAAACAGAGATCTATCCGGGAATCTCGGTCAGGTTATTTCACGGCCACACCGAAGGTCAGGTGATCCCGTTTATTCAGGATAAAGGCAAAACGATTGTCTACATGGCAGATCTCCTCCCGTCCACGGCGCATATTCCGTTACCCTATGTAATGGCTTACGACACCCGCCCGCTGATGACGCTGGACGAAAAAGAAAAATTCCTGAATGAAGCAGCCGAGAAAGAATACATCCTTTTCTTCGAACACGATATCAACAATGAATGTTGTACAGTAAAACAAACAGAAAAAGGTGTGAGGATAAAAGAAGCTTTCGCATTATCAGAAATATGATACTCTCCCCCGGCCCCTACCTACCAGTAGGGAGAGGTGCGAGATGGCTAACGTCATCCCATTTTTTTCGTTATCTCCCTGATCATAACTTCCGACATACGTGGAAGATCATAATCGGAAGTCAATCCCCAATCTTTTTGTGCGACACTGTCGTCGATTGAGTTCGGCCATGAATCGGCAATCGCCTGACGGAAATCGGGTTTGTACTTAATTTCAAAATCAGGGATATACCTCTTGATCTGTTCCGCCAGCATGTGAGGGGTGAAGCTCATCCCTGCGACGTTGTAACTTGATCGCAGACTAAGCCTGGACGAGTCGGCTTCCATCACATCGATGGTCGCTTTGATAGCATCCGGCATGAACATCATCGGAAGAGCACTCTCTGAGCTAAGGAAGCTCTTGTATTTTTTCTTTTTGATCGCATCATAAAAGATTTCTACGGCATAATCGGTGGTGCCTCCACCGGGTTCGGTCTTGAAGCTGATCAATCCGGGATACCTTAAACTTCTTGTATCGACACCAAATTTCTGGTAGTAGTACTCAATCCATCGTTCGCCTGCCAATTTGCTGATTCCGTATACCGTATTAGGTTCCATAACGGTATATTGGGGAGTGTTCATTCGGGGGGTAGTAGGGCCAAATACAGCGATGGAACTGGGCCAGAAGAGCTTCTTTAGTTTCACCTCTCTCGCAAGTTCAAGCACATTCATCAGACTGCGCATATTTATTTCCCAGGATGACAATGGACGTTTCTCGGCATTCCCGGAGAGGATAGCTGCCAGATGGTAAATCTGGGTGATGTTTTCGTGTTCAACGATCAGCTGTAACTTTGCCTCATCCAACACATCCAGGCTTTCAAAGGGACCGGATTCGGCTATTTCAACCGGTGGCGGACGGATATCCGTAGCGATCACACTGCTGTCACCATGTATTTTTCGTAATTCTAGAGTCAGTTCCGAACCGATTTGCCCGGAGCAACCAATGACCAGTATTTTTTCCATCTGAAGAGGAGTTATTCGTTTCAGTTGCAAAAATAGAAAGTTCTTGTGAATCTTTTAGCACTTTATAATTTCTTACCTTTGGATTCCGAATTCACTGATCCATGAAGCATAACCTGACAGTTTACAATACGCTAACCCGAAAAAAAGAGCTTTTCAAACCGTTGAAAGAGCCTTTTGCAGGGATGTATGTGTGTGGCCCGACAGTCTATGGCGACCCGCATCTGGGTCATGCCCGCCCGGCGATCGTTTTCGACCTGGTGTTCCGGTATTTGAAACACCTTGGCTACAAAGTCAGGTATGTCAGAAACATCACTGACGTGGGGCACCTCGAACAGGATCTGGATGAAGGAGAAGATAAGATCGCCAAGAAGGCAAGATTGGAAAAGATTGAACCGATGGAAGTAGTTCAATATTACAGCGATCGTTATTACCACTTCATGGAGTTGCTCAACGTGGAGCGCCCCAGCATCGAGCCCCGGGCTTCCGGACACATCATTGAACAGATCAGCATGATTGAACGAATCCTGAAAGCAGGATATGGATATGTTGTCAACGGATCAGTTTACTTCGATGTAGAGAAGTACAATAAATCATACCACTACGGAAAACTATCAGGGCGTAAGCTGGAAGACCTGATTGCCAACACACGGGAACTTGAAGGACAAGCAGAGAAGAGAAATCCGGTAGATTTTGCGCTATGGAAGAAAGCGCCACCCGACCACATTATGCGCTGGTCTTCACCATGGAGTGAGGGATTTCCGGGCTGGCACCTCGAATGCTCAGCCATGGGGACAAAATACCTGGGTGAAGAATTTGATATTCACGGTGGTGGCATGGACCTGCTATTCCCCCATCATGAAGGCGAAATCGCACAATCGCGGGTGGCCAACGGTAAAGATGCCGTTCGATACTGGTTACACAACAATATGATCACGATCAACGGCAAGAAAATGGGCAAATCACTCGGGAATGCCGTGACGCTGGAAGAGTTATTTTCAGGGAAACACCCGCTTCTGGAGCAGGCTTACAGCCCGATGACCATCCGGTTTTTTATCCTCCAGGCTCACTACAGGAGCACACTGGATTTCTCCAATGAAGCACTTCGAGGAGCTGAAAAGGGATTGAAGCGGTTGATGACAGGGATTGAGTTGCTAAATAAACTGAGTCCTTCTGAAAATAATCAGGATCCAGGATCCAGGATCAAGGATCTGGTTGCGAGCTGCTACGCCGCCATGAACGACGACTTCAATAGTCCGGTTTTGATCGCAAACCTTTTTGATGGACTTAAGATGATCTATGCGCTGAAGGAAGGAAAAATGAAACTCACAACGAAGGAGTTGATGCAATTGAAGGAGTTGTATGACACATATGTATTCGATATCCTTGGCCTGAAAGATGAAACCTCTGCAGATCAGTCGGAAACAGTTGATGAACTGATGAACATGATCATTAAAATGCGAAAGAATGCACGGGATAAGAAAGAGTGGGATCAATCTGATCAAATCCGTGACGAACTGGCAAAACTTGGCATCAACATCAAGGATACGAATGAAGGAGCCACTTGGGAAAAGGAGTGATGAGGTGACAAGGTGATGAGGGAACAAGATAACAAGGCAATAATAGAACATAATTTAATGATATGAAATATCCATACAAACCATGTTCATACCATGCGGGGATGATTATAATGGATATTCCATTTGACCATTAAGATCAAATTTATAATCAAATGAAACGCGTTAACTATTTTCTACTGGCAATATTGGTAATGGCTATATTTACCGGGTGCCGGACAAAACAAAAAGAGATGAAAGAGGAGCTGATTAATTTTATTAAAGTACATGATTCTGTTGTCATCCCATTGGCGAAAAAAGCGAATCTGGCATACTGGAATGCCGCTATTTCAGGATCAGAGGTGGATTTCAAAAAAGCAGAGGAGTTGCAGCTGAAATTGATTGAAGTCTATGCAGATACAACGGCTCTTCAAACACTCCAGAAGATCAAAGTATCCGGACTTGTCAACGATACTTTGCTAGCCAGGCAGCTCGATCTGCTCTATACCCAGTTTCTGATGGCAAAAGCCGACACATTAAAGCTGAATGCAATCGTGAGAATGGAGACGAAGATTGAACGGGAGTTTTCCATTTTCCGCACAAATCTGAACGGAACAAAGATGACAGACAACGATGTGGAAGAGGTCCTGCGAAGATCCAGGAACATGAAAAAGCAGAAGGATGTCTGGAATGCACAGAAAAAAATTGGTCAGGTTGTTGCCGAAGATATCAAGAAGTTGATAGTCATGCGTAACGAAGTTGCTGATGATATGGGTTTCAAAAATTATCACCAGATGAAACTTATCCTGAATGAGCAAAAACCGAGAGTTATAACCAGTCTCTTTGACGAACTCGATACCCTCACTGGTGATGCCTTTGCTGAGGTGAAGAGTAATGTTGATGACTATCTGGTCGACTACTATGGCCTCAAGAATAAGGATGAGTTGATGCCGTGGAACTACCAGAATAGGTTCTTCCAGGAGGCTCCAAGGATTTATGATGTAGACCTGAGTTCATACTATGCTGATAAAAACCTGGAAACATTGACGATAGACTACTATAACGGGATTGGACTTCCTATTGAGGAAATGCTGAAAAACAGTGACCTTTACGAGAAAGAGGGCAAAAACCAGCATGCGTTCTGTATTAGCATCGATCGGTTAAAGGATGTGCGTGTATTTTGTAATGTTAAGCCGAACTCCTACTGGATGAACACCATGCTTCATGAATATGGCCACGCCCTTTATGATTATAACATAGATGAAAACTTTCCCTTTGTGTTGCGGGAACCGGCTGCTACATTTACTACGGAAGCGATCGCCATGATATTCGGCAGGTTTGCTTCAAATCCGCAATGGCTGCAGGATATAGTTGGAGTCAGCGAAGCGGAAAAGATGAAGATTGCCAAAAGCTGTTTCAAAACTCTTCGATTGGAGCAACTTGTCTTCAGTCGCTGGTCACAGGTCATGTACCGTTTTGAAAAAGCGATGTATGAAGACCCGGAGCAAGATTTGAATACCCTCTGGTGGGACCTGGTTGAGAAGTATCAGCTCATGAAACGTCCTCCCGACCGTGACGAACCAGACTGGGCGACCAAGATCCATATCGCTCTCTTCCCTTGCTATTATCACAACTATCTCTTAGGGGAACTTCTTGCATCACAACTCTATTTTTACATTGTGGAAAACATCGTCCAGTCGGATGATTACAAATTCCAGAGTTTTGCGAATAATAAAGAGGTTGGAGATTACCTTCGCAACAACGTTTTTTCGGTAGGGTCAAAATACTACTGGGACGATATGATCAAGCGGGCTACAGGGGAGAATCTTACTCCCAGATTCTATGCAAAGCAGTTTGTGGAGTAACATCACACCAGTTCATTCGGATCAAACGGTCTTCACCAGGAAGTAGTTCTTTTTTCCTTTTTGAACGAGGATATATACATCCTGTAACAGGCTGGATGTTCCCACCACGAATTCTGAATCTACCTTCTGCTTGTTAATGGAAACACCGTTATCTTTCAGCATCCGGCGGGCTTCCCCTTTAGAAGTAAAGATCCCGGTATATTCTGTCAGGAACTCCACAATAGGAATTGATTTCACTATTTCACGCTTCGCAACTTCATACTGAGGAACTCCTTCAAAAACGGAAAGAAGTATGTTTTCAGGAAGTCTGAGGAGATTCCCGGTTGTTCCCTTTCCAAAGAGGATCTCAGAGGCTTCCACAGCTGACGAATAATAGGCCTCTGAATGAACTCTGATCGTAATATCTTTCGCAAGCGCTTTCTGGAGGATTCTCAAATGCGGCGCTTCAACATGATTTTTTACCAGAAGATCAATCTCTGCTTCTGAAAGCATTGTAAACGTCTTGATATAGTCAACCGCGTCCTCATCACTGGTGTTGAGCCAGAACTGATAAAATTTATACGGGGATGTCCTTTCGGGATCAAGCCAGATATTTCCCTCCTCGGTTTTTCCGAACTTACCCCCATCAGATTTGGTGATAAGCGGGCAGGTAAGGGCATAGGCTTCCCCTCTAAGCTTGCGACGAATTAACTCTGTTCCGGTTACGATATTTCCCCATTGGTCGGAGCCACCCATTTGAAGCTTTACCTGCTTGTTTTCATAGAGCCAGCAGAAGTCATAACCCTGAACAAGCTGGTAAGAGAACTCAGCGAACGAAATGCCGGAGCCCGAATCCATCCGGTTTTTAACAGAGTCCTTGGCAACCATGTAATTGACAGTGAGATGCTTCCCCACATCACGCAGGAATTCAAGTAGACCAAACTCTTTGGTCCAGTCGTAGTTGTTGACCATCTCAGCAGAGTTCTTCCCACAATCAAAATCCAGGAATTTCTCCAGTTGGGTTTTAATGGCTTGCTGGTTGTATCTTAATACATTTTCATCCAACAGGTTTCGTTCTTCGGATTTACCTGCCGGATCCCCAATCATTCCGGTTGCCCCGCCAATAAGCGCAATAGGCTTATGGCCAGCCTGTTGGAGATGGACCAGCATCATGATGGAAGCGAGATTGCCGATATGTAATGAATCGGAGGTGGGATCGTAACCGATGTAGGCCGAGGTCATCTCTTTCTGGAGTTGCTCTTCTGTCCCCGGAGTCATATCGTGGATCATCCCTCTCCAACGTAACTCTTCAATGAAATTCATCACAAAATATTTTTGCAAAAGTATGAAAATTGAGAGATATCAATCTGAGCGAAAAATAAGCTCTCCTCCTTTCAGGATCTCGGAATGATCCAAAAATGGAGAGGATAACAGTTCGCCATTTAGTTCAACAGAGTTGAATATGATTTGCTGATCATCCAATTCGGATGCTTTTATGGTAAATGTTTTTCCATTCTGCAAGGTGATGGTAGCCTGGCGTACACCCGGACTTCCGATAGCATACTGTGTAGTACCTGGACAAACCGGATAAAATCCCAGGGTGCTGAATAGGTACCAGGCGCTCATCTGACCACAGTCATCGTTTCCGCAAAGGCCATCGGGGGCATTCCGGTACATGGTGTTTGTGATCTGATTGACCCGCTCCTGTGTTTTCCAGGATTGTGAGGTCCAGTTGTAAAGATAGGGGATATGGTGGCTGGGTTCATTGCCATGAACGTAGTTACCGATCAGCCCAACACGGGTTACATCCTCCGTTCCGGCAATGTGACTATCATCGAGATGCATGGTGAATAGGGAATCAAGTCGTTGAATGAACCGTTGTTCTCCACCCATTAACTGGATCATATTGGGCACATCCTGGGGGATGTAAAAAGAGTAATTCCAGGAGTTACCTTCAATAAAACCCTCTCCGTGTGTTTTCAACGGATCAAAAGGGATTTTCCAGGTGCCATCGGAATTTCTTGGGCGAATAAACCGGATGGTGGTATCAAAAAGATGGATGTAGTTTCGGGATCGCTTCCTGAACCTGGAACCTTTTTCACGTGCATAGAGTTTTACTATGTCCGGGAGAAACGCTTTTTTTGAAACAGCATCCGCCAATTGAGCCACTGCGAAGTCGTCATACGCATACTCCAGCGTGATAGAGGCCGAATTGGCTATCTTGTCTTCAGGGACGAATCCCATGCTCATGTATGCTTCCACTCCTGGATATAATGGATTTGATGCTGTGGTCATACAGGCATTCAGGGCTTTGGAGGCGTTGAATCCCCTGACTCCTTTGACAACAGCATCAGCAATCACCGGTACACTGTGGTAGCCAATCATACACCAGTTTTCATTTCCGTGGTGTGACCAGACTGGAAGCATCTGCTCCGGGCTCTGGTCAAAATGAGCGAGCATAGAGGAGACCATATCAGATGTACGATCGGGATAAAGCAACGTGAGAAATGGATGCAGAGCCCGGTAGGTATCCCAAAGGGAAAAAACCGTATAATTGGTGAATGCGATAGCATTGTGGATCTCTGTGTCGATCCCCCTGTATTTTCCATCCACATCCTGGTAGATGGAAGGGTGGATCAGGGAGTGGTAGAGTGCGGTATAAAAAATCACTTTTTTCTCCTCAGATGCATCGATATTGATCTTTTGTAACTGCTTACCCCAGGCTTCGTTCGCCTCCCTAAGGATTCTTTCGAAATCCCAGTTTGGGATCTCTCTGTCCAGATTTTTTAGCGCTCCTTCCATCGAAACCGCCGAAAGGCCTGTTTTAACCAGGATCTCCTCTCCTGCAGAGGTGGAGAAATCGAAATGGGCTTTCAACCTCCTTCCGGCTATCTCCGGAAAATCCTTCTGCTGATTAAACCTCCTCCAGAAACCTTTATAACTCAACGGATCTTCATCCTGAAATCCATAACTCC
>JACNKI010000170.1 GCA_014382125.1 Bacteroidota bacterium
ACCGGTTGAACTACATCCTCTGGCAACCTCTGAACCTGGCCCTGGGACTGGCTCTTTCAATGTTCGTGGTAGGTGTTGTCTACGACATCACGCATGGCTCTTTACCAAAGGTGGTCCTTCCTGTCATGATTGCCACCGGAAGTCTGTTTTACCTTATCACCCTCTTCATTCCCGGAACTTTCCTGGTTTTTATTCTGTATGAAGCAGTTGCGATGCTCTTTTCCCTTGTGGTCTATATCATCCTGGGATTCAGGAAACAGGTCCGGGGTGCCTGGCTGATGGCTCTTGGGATTTTCATAACCATTATCGCAGCAGCTCTCCAGGCAACTGAAATAGTTTATTTGCGTTGCATCTGGGAATTTGACCATAACGGGATCTTTCATCTTGTTCAGGTTGTAGGATTGCTGGTTCTCTTTGCAGGACTGCGGAGGGACGTGGGACGTGGGACGTAGGATCGTACTAATTGCAATTTCCTATAAAAGTCCTGCGTTTTTCAGGCTCTCTGAAAGTTTTGGCTGGGATTTGGCCAAATCTATTAAAACTGAAAGGATTTTCTGATCCTGCTTTTTCAAAGGGGCCAGTGACAGTTTCCGGTCCCAGAAGGCAAAGCCGAAAACGCTTATCATCATCGTGGAAAAAACACCAATGATTACCCACAGAAAGTTGAACAACTGATCAAACCTGTTATCAAAGGCCTCGAATCGGACATTCATTTCAGTTTGCAATGCTTCAACTTTTTGCTCTGTCCTGATGATACGGTCACGATCTTCGAGGGTAAAAGGAATCTCTTTTGCTTCTGCTTTCACCAAAACAGGAAGTAGAAACAAAATAATCCCAATACAATTTATTAACGTTTTCATTTTTTTGTCGGATTAAAGTTCAATGCTTAATCCGGTTTATGGTGTAAGAGACTGTTTGGAATTTAGTTTAAAAATTCGAAAAAATTATCCTTGTTAACGATTGAAAATACTGGTGTATATTGTCTTTCAAATGAACCAGGGATTCTTATTTTTTTTCGTGGATTATATTTGAACTCATAAGCATAAATCTTCCCTCCTCGTTCTTCAACAAAGTCAATCTCCTGTTTTTGCTTTGTACGCCAAAAATAGATATTAGCCGATATCCTATGGTAATGTAGATATTTGATACGTTCGCTGACTAAAAAATTCTCCCATAAAATGCCTGTATCTTGCCGGAGACTTAATGAGTTGAAGTTGGATATGATGGCATTTCTAATCCCATTATCATAAAAATAGATCTTTCTTTTCGTACTTATCTCGTTTCTTAAATTTCTACTGAAAGGATTGAGCTTGAAAATGATAAAAGATTTTTCCAAAAGTTGTATATATGACTCTATGGTTTTTTTGTCAATCCCTAGATTGTTTGATAATTCGGAGAATGAGACTTCACTTCCTACTTGAAATGCTAATGCCTGCAATAACTTTTCAAGAATCTCCGGCTTACGTATCTCGTTTAGTTTTAAGATATCTTTATAAAGATAGCTTGATGAAAGCTGCTTCAATACCTCTTCTTCATCGCCAACAGCCGTAACAACCTCAGGGTAGCTGCCATAAATGAGTCTCGTTTCTAATTGTTGCATCATTGTTAAATGACCGTACTGGTTAACCAGTTCATTCCAACTCAATGTAAAAAGCGAAAATTCCCACTTTCTGCCTGTAAGGGGTTCATTAATACGATCCTGTAGATCTAAAGAGGAAGAACCTGAAACAAATATCTTGATATGCTTAATCCTGTCAATGATTATTTTCAATATCAACCCGATATTTTTAATCCTTTGAGCTTCGTCAAAAAATACAATGGTTTTGTTTCCGATGATACGCCTCAACGTTTCCGTATTGGCATTCTCTATCTGCTCTTTGGTGGTGGGGTCATCACAATCAATCAGTAAATAATCTTTGTCTTTCAGGATATGTTCAATAAAAGTTGTTTTTCCCACTTGTCTCGCCCCGACAATAATAATTGCCTTTTTGTCGCTAATACGCTTATTTACTACGTTATATAGATCTCTTTCTATCATTGTTGTAATTCTAATTCCCCAAAAGTAATACCTTTTACGGAATATAATCCCTAAAAGTAAATTAAATTGGGGAATATAATCCCCGTTTGGACAAATTTTAAAAATCAGACAACCCGTAAATTTTAGCGCCCCCGGTTTTATCGGGTTGCCAGGTACGTACATGGATCACAGGCAGCTGAGGCTCTCCAAGGTCAACGATTAAAAACAGGTATCCGGTGTCGCCATAATTGGCTGAGTGATAGTTTTGTTTGATGCGCACCCCGTATATCTCTCCTCCTGCTCCGCCTTTTCGTACTTCGCTCTCTTCAAACTGAATATTGATATACTCCTTGCTGTCGAATGAATATTTCAGATTCCGGATATATTGCTGTTTTGTTTGCCGGTTATAACGTACAATTTGGTTATTGAGATATTTGTTTTCAACTCCCGCTTTTATTTTAACGACATAACCAGTGATGATCAGCGCATCGTCGGCAAAGATGGATTCGATATAATCGATGCGTTCGAGCGCATAAGCGGTTTTAAAATGCTCAAGAAAATTTATCAGCACCAGACGGTCAACCTCGCCCCAGGTATTGTTCTCTAAAATACTTTTCAGGGCAGTTCCTGAAAGGCCGAAAGAGATGCTTTCGATCTTTCCTTGTTCGGTAAAATGAAAGACCACATCTTCAACAAATTTTTTGTAATTATTTTCAAAATTGAAAGCCATCCTGATTGAACGGCACATGATCTCATCGTTAAAACGGTACATCTTCAAGTCAGGCTTACTCAGTATGGTTGCTTTACCATATGCGACCAGTTTAGTAAACATTTCATAGCCATCCGAAGTAAACAGGCGATTCACGTTTTGATATTGCCTCTTCTCTATAGCCTGAGTCACCTGAGTAATCACATCATTGTATTCTTCACTGATTTGAACACTTGCAATGTTGGTATTTACAGGCGTTTCATTCACCTCTACCATCTCTTCAGGAATTTCAAGACGAAGGTTATAATGGCTTCTCCTGAAAGGGACGGGATCTATCTGCTCCATCACATTCCCGAGTTCATCATCAATTCTGGCCATGTTTTCACACATGTACTCCGCTTTGATCCAGGCTTGTTGCCGGCCTTTTGCATTCAGTCCGTAATATTCCATGATCCCTTCACCATTCTTTGCGCTGTACAAATTGGTCCAGTCGCGACCGTCCCAGAAAGAGTAATCGAAATTCATCACCGGCTTGCCTCTATAGCTTATATATAGGAAAACTGTTTTCATATTATCCCCATCGCGGATCTCTTTCACCTGATAGGCAATTTGTGAAAACAGTTCACTGATCCTGGCCGGTATCCAGGAGATAAGCAGGTATTGATCCCCTTTGTCATCTTTAAATTCAATGGAATTACAATTTGGATGGCTTTTCAATAATATCAGGGCGGAATAATAATACCGCAGAGCATCTGCAATGCGGATCTGTTTTTCGGCCTTGCCGGCATGACCGATAAAATTGATTATCTTATTTTCCCGCTCTTCAAACACCTTGTTCACGTCATCTCGCCTGATGTAACGGAACACTTTTGCATCCGGCTCATTGCTGATCACAATCCGTTCGGTGTTATGCAGGGTAGCATTCGAATAGGTCTTGATCACGGAATTTACTTTTTCCTTCAGATCAAACTCATTATTGCTCCTCTCCTCTTCAGTAAACTGTTCAAATTCACTTTCCACCATCACCGATATCTGGTTGATCAGCATCGCCAACGCTTCCTGATCAGCTTTCTTCAACGTGGCGCCGCTTCCCTGACCCCAGATGTAATTGTGATGATCCTGCCTGATCTCATCGATCGTTTGAGCATGAAGGTTCAGAAAAGATATAATCAGGATAAGTAAAAAGTAGATTTTACTCATAGTACCGCCCTTGAGTTGGTTATGATTTTTTTTATAAACTGAATCCTGAGCAAATCTCGGAAAAATTCAGTTATAATAAAAATAGGAAAAAAAGGTGTGGGGGTATGAGGGTATGAGGTTCAAGACTCAAGACTCAAGACTCAAGTAGTAAATCCTAAATCCGAATTTCTAAATCCTAAACAAATACAAATTTCCGAATTTCCCTTAATGACTGTAATATCTTATAAAAAAACAGCAGGCTTTTCGAGCGAAATCTACTAAGTCTGCTGTTAATCACAAAAATTTGCCCATTCAAGGGGCAGGACAACAGCCTGTTCATTAACAGACATCCATCTTTGTTTATGAGCTGCGGGCCAAACGGAAACCCAGGTTGTTGTTGCTATTGTCCGGGTTGTTCCTGTTACGATTCGCTACACGGCAATTCCTGGCATTGTTGTTCCAGCTGCCGCCGCGGTTCACGCGGTTAGAGCCCACGGCCATTGCCCGTATATTTTCTCCAGGTTTTTTTTCCTGAATTTCAATGCTCTTGCATGTTCAGTAAATGCAATCATTGGTAAAATATGATCCTGGAAACACGATTGAGAAAACCTTCCCTGATCCAGACATTCACAATATTTTTCAATCTTTTGCTTATATCTCGTCTTGCTTCTTTTTGATAATCGAAGGTGGTCACTGAAAATCCTATATCCCAGGAAAGGCAATCCGGTGCTTGTTTTATTCAGACAATCCGGTTTTAAGGTTAGCTTCAATTCTTTCCTCAGAAACAGATATATTTCATCTCTTGTATTTATTAATCGTTCTTTATCGTTATGCCATAGAACCATATCATCCATATATCTGACGTAGCATTTAATTTTAAGTTTTTCTTTGATAAAGTGATCTGCAACAGCAAGATAATGGTTTGCAAAATACTGGCTTGTCAGGTTTCCTATTGGAAGTCCTTTTAATGGAGACGTTTCATAACTATTTATGATCTTATTAAAAATCCCAACTAATACCTTGTCTTTAAATCTAGAAGAGAGGATTTTATTTAATATTTCATGGTTGATAGAATCAAAATATTTTCTAACATCCAGTTTCAGGAACCATTGATATTTTTTCTGAAAGTATTTTGCCCTGTCTAATGCTGCGTAAGTGCCCTTCCCAGTTCTGCTGGCATAACTGTCAAAAATCTGATATTTTTCAAACACATGATGGCAAATATTCATCAACGCATGGTGCAGCACACGCTCAGGAAATGAAGCAGCACATATTGTTCGCTCCTTTGGATCATGTATTGTAAAATAATGATAATTCCCTATTTTGACCTCACCTGAAATGATCTGTTCTCTCAAAACAAGCAAAGTTTGATCAAGATGATCAGAAAAACCGATGACCTCCCGTTTGCCTGATTTACCTTGTTGAGCTTTCCAAAATGCAATTCTGAGGTTTTCAGGATCTGCTATCTGGTGTATCAGGTTCCCCGCTCGTTTCATGTTCACCCTTTTGGTTATATAATGCAATCATCCTTTCTCCAAACCGGTCAGATTTTTTCTGACCGATGCCTTTTACTTTTATTAAACCTGACACTGTGATTTCTGATAGTTTTGCAATACATGAAAGTTCTTCATCTGTAAAAACAGCATAGGCAGGAACACCTTCCAGCTTAGCGATTTCCTTTCGACACTCACGCAAGAGAGAGAATTTGTCAAATTCAATTGGGGCAAGTAATTGTTTGTAATCAACTTTATCTTTTTTCACAAATGCATTGACTGAATTTGTTTCCAGGTATTTTATACAAAAGCACCAGATGGCACTCCTGTCATTCTGATAAAAATGCTGCACCGTTTCCAGCACCTTATTTCCTCTTAGAAAACGGTTCATCTCTTCCAGAGCCTGTCCGCTATCAGATATAGGTATGGTAAATAATTTTATCTGCATTCTGTATTTTTATTCGCCTGCAATACATTGCTCTTTGGCCCTGCGCTCCGCTTGTGCCCTTTAGCAATATTTTGCATGCTCATTTCTGCTCATAAACAAAAACGGATACCTATTCTGAACTGCGGGTCAAACGGAAACCCAGGTAGTTGCTGCTACGGTCCGGGAAGTGCCTGAGACGATACGCCACACGGCAATACCTGGCAATGTTGAACCAGCTGCCGCCGCGGAGCACGCGGAGAGAGCCATTAGATGGCCCCTGCGGATTACGCTCCGGGCTGTTACGATAGTATTTATCTTTATACCAATCGCTGCACCATTCCCAAACATTTCCGCTCATGTCATATATGCTAAGCTCGTTTGCCTGCTTTGTCCCTACAGCATGTGTTTTTTTGCCTGATTTTTCATATCCATACCATGCCACATCATCAATATTATTGCTGCCGCTGTATTTATAATTTCTGCTTTGATCTCCCCCACGAGCTGCATATTCCCATTCGGCCTCTGTCGGCAAACGATAAGTTTGTCCGGTTTTCGTGTTTAGTTTTTTTATAAAATCCTGTACATCATTCCAACTTACCCGTTCAACAGGGCAGTTATTACATTTAAAATTGCTGGGATTATTGCCCATGATCTCTTTCCATTGCTTTTGGGTTACTTCGTATTTCCCGATATAAAAGTCATTTACACAAACCTGATGTACGGGTTTTTCATCTGTGTATTCCTTACTCCCCATCTGAAAACAGCCGCCTTTTACAAAGATCATTCCGGGAATGTCTTTCATCATCGTTTGTAGCGTAAGATTGATGTTGGTGGTTGTTTCTGTTACTTCAATGCGCTGATTCAGATCTATGTATTCAGTTTGGGTTAATTTTACATTGTGCCGGCCAAAAGATAACTCGGTAGTAAAAGGAGTTGCCCCTTTGTATTCATTGTCAATATATAACTTCGCTCCCTGGGGATTGCTGTTGATGGTAACCTGTTTGCCCGAGGGCAGTTCAACATTGATGCTTTCTGTTTCTCCTTCGTCAATGGTTAGGGTTTTGGTCAACGGGGCATAGCCGGCTTTGGTGAGTTTTACCGTATAGGTTCCAATCAACAGATTTTTAATGGTTTTGGGTGTTTTACCATAATTCTTGCCATCAATGGTAATATCTGCTTCCCAGGGGGTACTGGCAACGTCTAAGGCGCCATATTGAGGCCGGGGATTGAGGCTGATCGTTTTTTTATCTCCGACAACAATCTCAATGCTTTGCTCTTCATCGTTGTGTTTTGCCTTCTGGGCTTTGATTGAATAAATGCCTGGAGATAAACGGCAGGTATGTTGTCCGTAATTTTTCTTTTGGTTATCGATGAAGATGTCGGCTTTGGGGTCGGTCGTAATGGTTATTTCTCCAAAAGAGGGAACCAGGTTAACAGTAAGGTTTTTCTCTTCTTCCGCGGCCAGAGTAAATTCTTTAACTACCGGTTCATACCATTCTTTTCTTAATGTAATGCGATGAGTGCCGGATTCCACTTCATTAAGTGTACAAGGGGTAGTTTTGCCGGTACTCCTGTTATCAAAAATAACTTCAGCGCCGCTTTCGGGCTCAGTAGCAATGTAAACGCTTCCAAAGTCGGGTTTCAGGGTAAGGTCAAGTTGCTTTTTATCCTCTGTGTTTGACAGGTCAACCACACCTGCGTTGGGTTGGTATTTGGCTTTTGAAAGCCGATAGTTGCATCTCTGCTTCTTGAGTTTTTTCTGGAAAGGGGTTTGTCCCACATAGGTGTCATCGATGTAAAGATCGGCGCCGGTGGGATCGGATGTAACCATCAGCCATACACCCTCTATTTCGGGAGCCACGATGGTAGTAACGACAGTTCCGGTAGTCAGCGCCATCTCATACACCGTGGCTTCGCTAATAGCTTCGGGGTAGATGTAGTTTCTTAATACACCAAGTTGATCATGTTTAATGGTAATTCTTTTCGTACCATGAGGAACATATACCCAGTACTCGCCGTTTTTCCATTCTCTCTTCATAATGCCCAGCATTCCCCCTTCAAACAACAACCCTTGCATCGTTGAAACTACTTTTATCAATGCACATTTCTCGCCGTTCTGATCTACAACCGGATCGGTAATGCGGGCAGTTTGGTCGGTGGGCAATACCCGAAAAGACTCAACGGCAATTTGGGCATTTAAGGATGATGTAAACAGAATAAAAGTCAACAGGGCTGGAAGAATAATTCGCATAATCAACAGAGTTACCAGATTAATGGAAATACGAAAATACGAAAATACGGAAGTTAAAAAAAAGATAACCACTAAGGACACGAAGTACTTCACAAAGGACACGAAGGAAGATATCCTTAGTGTACCTTAGTGTTAACCTTTGAGAATTCTTGAATCTATTTTAGCATCCAGCGCTTCAACTTAATTATACAATGAATCCTGAGCAAATCTCGGAAAAATCTATCTAAAATAAAAATGGTGAAAGACGTAAGACGTGAATGGTGAATGGTGACGGTTGACTAAATAATTTCCCTTAATGACCCTATTGACCTTAATGACCTTCTTCTGAACAGCCACACTCCGCATAACTCCTCTTGTTTGCTTTCTCCATCGCTTCCATCCCTTCTTTCACGGAGAACCAAATCAGTCCGGCAGCGCCGATGGAGTCGATATATGAGAATCCGGTCAGCTCAAATACTAAGCTGGAGATCAGCAGCACAATAGACATGTAGAGACATACCAGATTGCAGTTTGCATCGACAATGATAGGTTCGGAGTCCAATTTCCGCCCGATGCGTTTCTTTGCCCATACCAGCCAGGTCATGGAGATGATAGAGATTACGGCGATGACCACTCCCCAGAATGTACTTTCCGGTTTGTGGCCGTAGATCAGATTAACGACAATTCCAGCTGCAAGTCCGGCCGAGAGGATATAAAATCCGATTCCGGTAATTCGCAGAGCTGTGATCTCGTATGCGGTGATTGGCTTCCCGGGATTCTTCCAGATACGGATCACCATCATCATGATGCCGAGACCTGAGATCACTTCGATGAAGCTGTCGACGCCAAATCCGAAGAGGGTGAGGGTTTCATCGGAATAACCCAGGCCCAGGGAAATAACACCTTCTATCAGATTATAGACGATCGTGAAGAGACTCAGATACAGGGCGTATCGGAACAGGGGATTATGATTGCCATAAGTAATTGCCATTATATTGCCATGAATTGCCACAAGTAATTGCCATACATTGCTATGAATTGTAATTTCGATTGCTATCGTTTTCCCTTAATGACTTAATGACTTAATGACCTAATTTCCGTATTACTGTATTATTGTATTACTGTATTACCGTAGTTCCGGAGTTCCACACAACAATCATTAAGTGCCTCTTTTGCTTTGTAGAGCACTTTGCCAAAGATAACGAAATCGTGGATCTGACCGGTATATCTCTTCCATTTTACCTCCACGCCTGCTTGCTGCAATCGTTTTGCATATTCTTCCGCTTCATCACGCAGCACATCAAACTCGGCAGTAAGGATAAAGGCCGGTGGCAATTTGGACAGATCGGATTCCAGCAGTGGTGAAACATACGGATTATTGGCTTCCTCTGGTTTTGAAAGGTAGTGATCGATATACCAATCCATCATTTCTTCGGAGAGCCAAATACCCTTGCTAAACGAGTTGTATGAAGATGTGTCCATCTGCGACAAGTTGGTGGCCGGACAGATCAGCAGCTGAAAAAAGAGATCCGGCCCTTTTCTGTCACGTGCCATAAGTGCCAGCACTGCAGCCATTGTCGCCCCTGCGCTATCGCCACCTACCGCAATCCGTCCGGGATCTGCACCCATGGAAGGAGCTTGATCTGAAATCCATTTTAACACCGTATACCCCTCTTCGATCGCTACCGGGAATTTTGCTTCCGGTGCCAGTTGATAATCGACTGAAACCACCATGTATCCTGAACCGGCACATAATAATCTGCAGACAGAATCAAAATCATTCAGTGTCCCTACCACCCATCCTCCCCCGTGCATATAGAGCAGTAATGGAAATGGCCCATCCCCTTCTGGAGTATATATCCGGAATGGAATATCACCATAAGGGCCAGGAATGACTTTGTCATGCACCTTCCCTATCGGCTCTGCTTTGATTGAAAAAGCTCTCACCATATTTCTCTGACGGGCCATTTCCGGAGTTAGCTCACTTACAGGCGGAAGGCCGGCTGCAGCGATTGCGGTAATAAACCGTATCGTATCGGCATCCGGTTTCCCCTCAGAATAAGAGGTGTAATAAAGATCGTCCATGGTAACTCTAATTGCTTTCCAGAAGTTCAAACCGTTCCTCATCGACAACGACAAAACTTTTCCGGA
>JACNKI010000130.1 GCA_014382125.1 Bacteroidota bacterium
TTTACAAGGGGGATTGTTTTTTACAAAAGACATGGTTCCGTCAGGCAAGGTGGTATGCCATGGAAGACCCGAATGATGCAGAGTGTGGTTATAGCGGGTTTGGTTCAGGAAACCTTGATCCGAACTGCACATGGTATCAGCATGGCATGATGATCGGATTAATTACCGAATGTGCCGTGAATACGGCTATGAGAAATGAAGTTGTTGGCAGGGATGACAGTGAGGAATATGTAAGATATACATTTTTTCCTAAATGTATGGAAGCCGGTATCGGTGTGATTGATTTTGCTGTTAACTATGCATCTGAATATCTTCATGAGGCCACCCAGGTCAATAACGGGTACAATAAGATCCTGCCTGATAAAATAGTCTATGGCTATGATGAGAATGAGCCGTTGAGGTATGAGGACAAGCCGAACAGGGCATATCATTCTGACCCGCATGTTTCGGGAAGTTTTATCGATGGATGGAGATCGATAAATTCTGGCTCATACCAGGATTATGCACCTGTTGATGGGCCTATCACAAGAATATCCAAATTTCTTGAATACCCGTTTTTAGTTCAACAGTTTGCCATAAACCAGATTTACGTCGATGAACGTGCAACACAGGCTCTTGATTCAGGTGAAGTCGTAATGGCCGAATCTACAACATTCCTTAGTGACAGGGTAAGGAAGATCGAGTCATTCGGTTCTCAACATATGCAATCAATAATTCCAGGAAAGACGGGGGTTTTCGGAGTTGACTCTATGAAAGCTCTTGAATGGAAAGTTGGAATTGCAGCCGGTAAAGGCGGTGGGTTTTTACTTGAAGCTCAAGACATATCACTCGCCAAACTTATTCAGAAATGGTTCAAAGATACATTTGACAGTTATTCAACCGAGAATGACATCGTAGACATCATACCGGACACTCCTTTGCTTGGACAAGGCATTGTCGGGTTTTATGATCCTGATTATAAGGAGATCGGCATGTCGTTTATGATGGAAAAAGGCACGGGAGAGAGGATATTAAAAACGCTTGTTTTTGATGAACTGTTAAATTCCTTCAAGGGGGAATATACATTTGTTGAACCGCTTTATTTTAACATCGGAAAGAAATTATACAGTTGTATGTATTACCTGGACGATGGGTTTGAATATAAGGTGAACAATAAAATATACCGTTACAATGCTGAAGGTGTCTGGAATAATTTCTTTGGTGATACGGCAACGGCAAAGATATCATTCATCGTGAACGGATTGGGGGAAGGGAAAAGCAATTTTGCTGGCGTGGAGAAGAAATTCAATGCGATGATGATAGAGGCGAATTACAAGTCATTCTCAAGGATAATTTACCAGACACTTTACCAGTCAAGCACGAATACATTTGTAACAGCTTCGGGCGAGTTCTGGAAGAATTCAGAGTACCTGGATCAGAAATGGCATATACCGATTGCCGTTCAGACATCGGCAGATGAAGTGCAATTTGATACAGGTAGTGAGATGAGTGGTACATATATGCTCGTCACGCTGGAATATAATCTCGATGAAGAGTTAAATATAAGAGAAATTGAAACAGATTTTACACCATTAAAATCATAAAGCGATGCTAACTTCAATTATTGGATCAGGTGCAAATTTACTCGGTGGAGTAATGGACGTACTCGGTGAAAACCTGGGAACAGAAACAAAAAAAAGAGTTTACGGATATACCGGATCGCCATTAGACAGGAGTATTGGTGGCCTCTCCGGGGCATCATCCCAGTTAAACTCAACGATGACAGCAGATGAGGTTGAATACAATAATGCATTTGGGGATTTTGCTGGCGGTGTGAGTGGTGCGTTAAATCTTGTTGGCGGTGCATTGACAGGATCGAGTGGTACTGATTTGTTTGGCGGTGAAGATCAAGGGCCTATAAAAACGATGTTTAACCCAAATGCACCACCTCAACAACAGCCACAACAACAATTCGCTGTTCAAAAGAAAAAATCCGCATTTGACACCCTTCCGTCTGTCAGGGAGCAATATTCCCAACCAGTTGAAATGCAGGAAGGCGGTAAGAATGAATCATCTGCTGAACCGGTAGAAGCCAAAGGCGGGGAGTATGAGGTTCATTATGACGACGATTACAATATCAAAAGCATCAAACGTATAAGCGGCCCCTCACATGAACGGGGCGGAGTGAATATGATGCTTAGAAAGAATCATGCCATCCTGAATCAACAGCAATTCGATGAACTTGAAAAAGGAAAATCACTAAAGGATGTCCTTAAAACGATTCAGAATGTTGGTGGAATGGCAGAAGAGGGGGCAAACAATGATCCAAACGAGACTCTTGCTGGCCTTTATGATAAATACAAATTATCCGATGATGGATTAAAGTCGATGTATACGGGTCGTCTTGGATACAATCTTCTTTCAACGTTTGTGAATTTACTCGGGACTCCGGACATAAAGGCACCCACTGTTGATCTTCCAAAGCCAGCGACTGTTACATCCAAAGCAGTTCGTTTACCCGGTGCTTACAATACCCTTGAAAGGACAACAGCATCGGCTATTGATGCGGCAAGGTCATCCGGGAAGACGGAACAGTTACCGGGGATATTCAGGGAGTCAGGAAGGATAGCTACTGAAATTGGCGGGAAAGAGGCCAGGGAGACGAGGCTGGCCCAACAGAAAGCCAATGAATTCAATGTACAGACAGGCAACCAGTTCTTGAAGGATAAAGCAATGCTGAAATTACAGACTGATAAAATGCAGATGGATGCTGATAGAGAGGGCAGATATATTAAAAACTTAAAAGACACGGAACTGTTCAAGACAATGTTTTCCACATCGCAGCTTCCGGGACAATATGCCCAAGCAAAAGAAGATGCTATGTGGGATAAAATTATGAGAGAGGTCTATCTGAAGTCGATGATATCGGGAAGAACATATGGATAATGTTGAAAAATAAAAGAGCAAGATTTAGAAATAGAGAGTATATTTGTGTCAAGTGTAGGCACACTTTTGAGAGTAATAAAAGAAGGCCATGTCGTATGCCATGTCCTAACTGTAAAAGAGTTGGTTCATCAGTAAGAAAACAAAATGGCAAAACATATCTCTGATTATATTGAACTTCCTGGCCTCATTGTCAGGAGTGATCGGGTTGATACTCACGGTAATCCCCTTTCAGACAAGAAAGTTTTGTTTGTTCTTGAAATAGACAACATTGGTATTATCCGGGAAGAGCCGGATGAAAATGATGAATTGACCAGGACGGCAATAAGTGACAAACAGGGGAATTACTATACCGTGCTGATGGATTACAGGAAATTAAAACATTACCTTGAACGGGTAAAGATTAATCATAGAAAACAGCAGTTATTAACTTTAAGACAATAGAGAAATGAAAGTGAGAAACAGTTTTGTCGTTATCGACATGATCGAGATCAAGCCACACAAACCAACCGGCTTAACAGACTCGAAAGGAAAAGACCTTGCAAGTGAAAACCTGAAAAGGTTCAAAGAACATCCATGGCAGGGAGAAGTCATCATGGCCCCGGAATATTATCTTAATGGTGGCCAGAAGTACGATTGTGACCTTCAGCCTGGGGATCGGGTTGTATTGCCCGGAAAGCCGCCTCAATCATCAGTCGTTGTCATGGACGGAAAAGTCTATGTTTACATAAGATACAGTGATATCATCTATTCATATACACCGAAAGAAATTAAAAAAACCAACGCTAATCACAAGAAGAGATGAATGATAAAATAAAAAAAAGGTTAGACGGATCAGCACAATCTATTTGTGAGGTTAATTTAATACTGTATGGTTGTGGAGATCCAGACCTTGATTTTTTTAAAGGTATATCATCGGAAGGGCGTAGAGAGATATGGGATCTTTGTCGTCCTAAATTAAAGCCAGAAATTGGAATAGTAATGATTACAGGAACAACCAGTAAAATATAATTGTCATGCCAATCTTTAGCGGTTTTGCAGTAGCACCAGCCATTATTGCTCCATTCGGGCAACAACGAAGGGATACTACCGGTGCAGGACTCTCATTCGCAACGAGAGCTTCTGCTTCGAGGGAAAAAGAAGAACGTCTTCAACAGCAATTCGAAGACAAAGTTGCTACACAGGATATATTCTATAATGCCTCACTTCAATATAATCTCGGGGTGACTGCGTTGAAGCACAAGCGTGAATCGTACAAGAACCAGATGGCTGACCTGATATGGCAGTCGGGGAATCCGTTTAGAGCTATCGAATCCGATGAATACAAAAAGTTGAGAGAAGGATATATGCTTACTGATATGGAAGAAGCCGGATTTAAGTCCGGCCTTGGCACAAGTAAGATGTATGCTGATATCGGGCAGAAGAAACTCGAAGAGAAGGATTGGCCTACAAATGTTTATTTCGGCCCGAGAAATGAGGTAGTTGGTGTAACTACAAAAAATGGAAAAAAGGAGTACACGCATGATTTGGATGAAGCTGATTATGTTTTATCAAATCAAGAGATGGTTGATCTTCAGGTTCGGCCAAATACTCCTTTTTCTGTCAATCTCGGTGAAAGTGTTTATTATTCAGGAGGATATGAGCCAAATCAGGATCAGACGGAAATCCTTGCACTACTTTCAAAGGCTGGAAGTATATCTACTGAAACCGAATTTAAAGATAAAAAGAGTTCAGAAGAATTGGCATTAAATGGGATTAATAAGTTAATGACAGTTATCAAAACAGAGAAAAGTAATCTTTTACAGCTTAATAGTCTTGGTGAGATATTTCGTGGAGAGATGTCTGAACCGGCACAAAAGGCAAATTATGCGAAATTCATACAGGACATAAAAGGCGATCAGATAACAGCACCAATTTTAAAGCCGATTTTTGACGAAGAAGATAATGGTGACATCAAAATAGAAAAGAAAAAAATGGTTGATGGAACTACCCAGGATATCCCTGTCTTTCAAAAATATACCCAAAGTGATGTTGATAATGGGACAATTAACCCTGTAACCGGAGAAAAGGCAAAAGTAGGAGAAAACAAATTTGAACAATACAAAAAATCCGATTACCAGATGTGGCTTGGTGATCAGATCGCAAAATATGAAACCGGTTTCTCAATCATAGAAGAGTCTGCTAAGATGAACTTGAGGACACTCGGGGAAGATTTCGATGCTGAATTTGAACAGAATATATCGGAAATGTATGCTACTGGTAATCCGCCTACAAGGACAAATCAGGTTTGGTGGCATAGTACATCATCGACATCACCTACTGACAGGAATGAATTAGCTGAAATAAAGGATTTTCTTGATGGTATAATAAATAATGATCCGGTTGTTGTTAATAATTATCTTGAAAGTAGGAGTTATCCACCAAGTATAATGGCAAAGATAACTGATCACATTAGAATTTATAAAGAACAATTTGATTCCGGTGAGGGAATTAATGAAGAGTTTAAGGATTTTGTTTCCAAATCAATATACAATGCTATTAATATAGGGCAGCCGGGATATAACGCAGAAGCAAACCGTGAGCTTATAGAGGCGGATGTAAAAGGTGAAATGTATGTTCCTGAACCATCTGCCGGCCCTGTAATTTCAATCATGGGTTTGTTTAGCGACAGGTATAAGGTTGGACAACAAAGCAGGGAAGTAGTTCATGCTTCTGTGGCAAACATCAAAACAGCAGAACGGATAAATAAAAATGTAGGAATCCCTGTGAAACATTGGTATGTTCCAGATTCATATATCAATACATCTACATTAAAATTGCAGAATTTAAAGGGATTGGGTGTGATTTTACCTGGTGATGTTCCAGGTAATCCGACTCAATTACCAGTCGATGCAACTGTTGTTAAGGTAACAGATGGTTTTCAGTTTGGCGGCCCTCAAGGTCTTGTGGCTCCTGGTGTAATTGCCATTGTACTAAAGAGTGATTTGAGTAAAATCGAATTCTTTGTAAAAGATAGTACAAAGCCGGAAGGTAAACGAAAAACCAATTATAAGGAGATGATGGATTTAATGGATCTTGGTATTCTTGATCTTGATAAAGCTGATCCAACTCAAATCCAAGTGTATAAGAATATACTTTATGGGCCAAACGAAGCCTCAAAAGGTTTATGGGGTGATCTTGATAAGTATGTTGCAGTCCCATTTATTCCGACAGAGAATTACTTTTCTACCGATGGTGCCGTAATGAGAGGGAATAAGAATCCAATATATTTTAATAAATAACAGTGATGCCAGAAGAACCAATTATTCCACCAAAAGACCGATCAAAAGGAATTGACTTCCTTGGTATGCTTTTGAATAAAAAAAATCTTGCTGATATTGAAATGGAACATCAACAAACTGGATTTCCATTAAATATATATACCCGTGATGAACTCATTGACAGATATCCACAAATAAAAGACGATCAACAAAGACAGAATGATCTGCTTCAGTATCAGGATTCCTGGTTGAAGATGTATAATGCAAAAGGATTCAAACCTTTTGAGACTAAAAGCCTTACAATCCCTGATACAAAATTTAACCGGGCGAGATATGGGCCTAAAGCAACTTATTATAATCCCAACACGGCTGAATTTGCTATCCCTGAACCTGAGTTTGGTTATTACTGGCCTAAGTCTTCAGAGAAGCATGGAGCAACGGGACTTCCTTTTTTAGCAACAGATATAGGAGATCATTTTGCAACATCAAAAGGATATTACATTGATCGTGAAGGAAAAAAACAGCCACTTGAATTAGCTGGAAATGCTGATGAGCATTTAAAGAGGGTGATGTCTGATGACGGAATGAAATATTATTGGCAGGAAGCTCAACCAGGTGAAATTATTCCAGGGGATCAGATAAGACAAATTATAGACAGGGATATGTCTTCTGAATCTATCTGGGGTACTATGGCCCGTGGTGCATGGAGTGGGTTTATTCCCTTATTATATAAAGGTGTCGGAACAGCAGTATCAAATTTTTTTACTTGGTCTGATAAAGCGATGCGGCTTGATTTGGATTATTATAATCCAGATACATGGTATAATAGATTTGGAGTAGATGCAATAAATGATGCCAACTGGATGTCTCCTCAAAATGAAGATGAAAGAAGAGGAGCTTTTGAATCATGGTCATCCGGATTGTTTAATTTAATGAATGGGACAACACAGATGTTTGGCATGATGGCTACTGGTGGTCTTATTGGGGGATTAGCGAGAGGTATTGGATTTGGGGCAACTGCCGGTATGCGTATTGGAATGAACGCTTCTTTTGGTGTTGGGGGTGCTGAAGCTGGTTCTGGAATAAAAGAAGAGTTGGAACGCCTTGGGTATTCGAAGAATGATATCGAAATGATATTGCCATTGTTTATTAATGCTACAATTCTATCTGAAAGGGTTTTAAGTGCTAATATTGTTCAGCGTTTTGGTGTAAATGCTATGATGGGATCTTTTGGGACAAAGGCGAGTCGTATGAAGGCAGGGCAATTATACACTAATGTCTTTGATGAAACTCTGAAAAATGCGAATACTTATTTCCCAAGATTCTCTGAAACAATGAAAGGAAGGGTAATCCAGAAGGCTTTTACTCGACTTTCACAAGCAAGAAAATATACAAGGGATCTTGCCGGAACGAATAAATTCTTTCGGGTTGGGTTTGCTGGTATTGAAGAGGGATTTGAGGAAGGAATTGAAGGAAAATTCTATGATGTTATCAACATGTTCTATAATGGTTACAATAAGAATGTAGCTAACGAATTTATTGAAGAGTATGATAAATACATTTATACTGATCCTGTTGGATTGAATCGTCCAGGGCAGAATGTTGTGTCCGGTGATTATTTTGTAAAGACAAGAAAAGATAATCCGAATGATTGGTCACTTGTCTCAAAAGATCAGTACCGTGAAGATACTGACAGGAGGGCATTCTCTGATAAGATATTATCCGGTGAGGCATTGCTGACAGGCGGGAATACGGCAGAAGAGATGGCTATGGCCGCTCTTTCTACGTGGTTGGCTGTTGGTATGATAGGCGGAGGAAACCAAAAGCATGTTCAGACAACAGTTATTGATTTTGCTTATCAATCTGTTAAAAATCCCGGAATGAAAGATCAGTTAAGGGAAACATACAGGGAGATGGAGAAAGATAATGAAGATGCTCTTGGTGTGTTTAAGACTGCTGATGGTGGTGTTACTGATAATGTGGATGAAAGCAAAAGGATGACAAGGGTTGACCTGATTATCCAGGAGGTTGAGTTCTGGGAGAACATCATAAAGAAGTACGGCCTTGACTCCAAAGAGGCGAGGTTGGCGTATAATTCAAATATGAAACTCGGGGCGGAAGCAGCTCGGGCGGCAGGAAAAATAGAGAAGGTACAGGCTGCTATTGTAAGTGTTAGTAATAATGAGCCATTAGAAGAGGATGTTGATACAGGCATAAAAGCTGGTATGAAAGAAGATCAACTCAAAGATCTGGTAAAGACTCATCAAAAACAACTCGATGATATTGTAACGCCAAAGCCTGGTGAGTTCAATGGTAAACCGGGAAAATATAGCATAAGATATACTGATCAGTGGAACACAATAGAACTCTTTGATCATTTCATTGATCGCCAGGCAGAAAATGCAGCCATTGCAAATACATCAAAAGAGGCTATTATCCATGAGATACGTTCCGGAAAACGTGCAAGGGGTATTAAACTCGGGATAACGAAAGCATTTGGTATCGACAGTAAGATGCATAAGATCGTTGAGGATGAATACCAGAAAGAAATCCAGCGAAAGAAAGCCGAATACAAAAAGAATTATCTCACTGACCGGAAGAAGATGAATGAGATGATGAGCAAATGGTTCATTGCCACAAATGAGCTTCCGGGTATTAACTCTATAATTCAGGATTACAAGAATAACGAAAACGCCATTCTGCACGACCTTGGCATTAAAATGGATGACATTGTTCAGCAATATAATGCCGAGATCAAAGAGGCTATACCCGATGAAGAGATTTCCGGTATCATGTCCGGTATTGAAACCCAACTCGATGCCGTATCCGAAACCCTTGATAACATCGCACAACTACGTCAGAAGGGCGAGGCTGGTGCAGAAGAAACTTTTACCGAAGGACTTAATTCATTCCGTGAAGGATTTAGTTCTTTGCTTTATGATATAAATACCGTAATGGAACGGGTGGGAAAAACATCTGCGGAGGCCCTTACCGATGAATCCAACGCTGCCTACAACCTTTTCGCAAGGCGTTCTGCGGATGTCCTGTCCCGTTTACAGGGAGAGCTTAAAGCCGACTACGATAAAAGCAAAGCTGATCTGACGGGGATGAATATTGACCTGGAAATGAATTATGATATGATTTCCGGTATTATAGCATCAGCAGAAAAAATGGACAGGTCAGCACCAATAGAAGATTTCAGCCAGTTTGCCGAAGGGGAAAGGTTAAAAAGATTGGTAAAAGCTTTTAACCAAATGTTTAATGAAGCGATCATCAGGACACCTGACGGAGTGTTTACAATAGGTGATCTTTATTCAAAACATAAAATATTCGCTGACGAAAAGAATGAACAGGATGTTGATAATCCGGATACTGTTTTGAAAGATATCAATGTCATGTTGCAATATCTTGAACGTCTTGAAAGATGGGTTGATGTCAATTATCCGTTATTTCAGCAGAAAGTGGAAAGAAATGATGACACCTATGAGCATAGTCCTATTGTCCATACTCCGAATCAAAGGTTAATGGAAGGTGATCGTGAGGCTATCCTTGAATCATTCAAGACCATAAAGAATACATTAAATAAGGTTCAGCGTGCTGCACAAAACGCCCAGGCATCGATGGATAAGGAAAACTTCCGCCAGAGGATCCAACAGACGGATCTGAAGATCGGGATCCTGAATGATATTCATCAGTTTAATATTCCCCATGAGACTGATAAAGATACACCGTCACTAAATGAACTTGATGGAATATTAAGTGCTATCTGGGCGAAATTAGAAGAGGCTGGCTATAAAGGTGACGACAGGAAATTTCTTGAAGGATTATGGAGGGATTTCGTTGATGGGAAAGTTGATGTGCAACAAGTCCAGAATCTAATGAATGAGATCGACGCACTTGTTGTTGAAGCGATTGATTCATTGTCCGGAAAGCTGGATTGGCTGGTAAAAGATATTGGCGTTATGATTGGTCTTCTTACCGAGCAAAACCTGAAAGAGAAAGGCGTTATAAATTATACCTATTCTGTGCTGAATGACTTCAATGACAATGTTGCATTAAAACCGGCTACCGAATCTGTTCGTATCGAAGGTGGTTCAACCAGACACGGCTATGAAAGCGGAAGGATATCTTTTCAACAAGGCGGATCGCAGGGAAACTATTCAGATGAATACCTCTTTCACCTTGCCACCAACGTCCACCGTTGGAATGAATACGGAAGAAACAGGAAACCAAAATACTCTTCGATCTATATTGCTATCAAAGACTATATCGCAGAGAAAGAAGAGATGTTCAAAAACGGCAAGCGTACCTTTGCCCCTACCATCGACCAGGAGAACGTATTGCTTCATGCAATAGGATTCTATTTCAGTCCGGCAAACCCGCTTGTCACGGGCGGTACGTCAGTGATCGGAGAGAACATCCAGAAGATACTCAATTCTATCCTTGTAAGGGGATATGGTGGAACAGGCAAGTCAACGCAACTATTTACGGACATGATAGGCGTTTTGTCTAACCTGATGAAGCGTCCGTTGAAAATCGGTGTTGTAGTGTCTACGTATGACCTTGCCAACGGGTATCTTAAGCAGAAAGAAATTGCAAACGATAAGCTTGAGAATGGTGAGTTTGATATCATATACACCGATGAGATGCTCGACAAAGACCTCAATAACCAATATGATTTATTATGGGTGGATGAGGTTTCCCTTCATGGCGAACAACAGACTATTGACCTTGGCGAAAAGCTCAACACGATAAATACGGCCACGCAACTTCCCGTATTCTTTGTCGGTGATGATACCCAGGTGGTAAAGCAAGAGGCAAAAGGAGATTATGATGCGTTATGGTATAACTATTCCAGCGAGAGGACATCCCCGTTGAATATTGTTCACCGTACCGGGAAAAAAGTCTTTCATGCATTCCAGAACAAATTAAGAAGCCAGAAGTCTTCCACATCGAATGCCAAAATAGAGATTGATAACTATGGATATTCTGTCGATGAAGATGGCGGCAAGCATGGCGTTGAGTCATTCCTTACAATAAATGACGTTCTTGATTCATTCCTTTTGAGGATAACAAACGACAACCAGGAGATAGATCCCGGCATCGGGCCTGAAGAAGTTGTCCTGATTGTCCGTGACCAGGAAGCAGAGTTGATGTTCAGGGAGTATTTCATCTCAAAAGGTTATGAGATACCTCAACGCCTGATCAAACATCTCTATCCGCAGGGAATAAAACAGGATCGGGAAAAGCTCGTATCCGGATTGTCGGCAGAGAATGTGTTCTTCGCATACAACTTTGACAGTGCCACATCCGATTTTGAATACCAGACCAACCTGTTTAAGATCCGCAATATCCTTACCGGAACCACACGCCAGGTAGAGTACGTGGCTATCGTCCATGATACCGTACAGGATAAGGTGGATCATATAGGAGAGTATAAATACAACAGGGAGAACGTACAGGGTTTCTTTAAAGACTTCCGTGAACGGCTGGATGCCGTATTAAGTAAATTCAAAGAGGATGGCGGAGTCGTTACCCCGCCAACACCACCGGGAACGGAAAAGCACGCTAACACTTATGAGGCTGCTGATCCCGAAGATGTCCGTTCCGAGACAAAGAAACAAAACACCAGGCTCAAGCGTCAGCAGATAAGCGAATCGTTTACGCATATCTCCGATCTGATCAACGAGAAGCTGAAGATCGGTGCTGATCCGGGAGCCAAGGCAAGGGGATTGTTCTATCACAACCTGATGAAGTATCATCTCAACCCGAGTGAACCTCTCTTTGATGAGCTTGTTAAAAATGCACAGGCCATGGTTGGTGATGATAAGATCAACGAACCGGAAGCCTTTGTCCGTTCTTTTCTCAATGCCATTGAATTAAGGGATGATGTACGTGAATTCCTTCATGATATAAATACGGTTATCTCCCCTGTCATTAAGACTGAAAAAGGAAACAACAAGGTACAGGCAAATCCGTTCGCTATCAAGTTCGTGGGATATACCAAAAAAGAGGGGGAGATAGTCCCTATCGTGGATATCCTTCACCTTAACCACTCGAAGGCAAAAGAGTCCCAGGCATTAGACAACAAGCCGATGTTACAGGCACAACTCGGTGCTTATATGGCCATGGTCAATGATATGGGCATGCTCGTCAACAACGTGCATTTACACACATTCCGTTTTGAAACGAAGAAAGAAACCGGAGAAGGGATCCCTGTCCAATACCGGTTCAGTCCACTGAAAACGCTTACATCGAAAGAGAAGCTTGAAGCGTTAAAGTCGGCCAGCCAGGTATCGTTCATTTCCGATCTCGGTATCACCGAACCGCAGACACCTACCGAAGAGGAGTATTTTGAAGTCGAACGTGTTGCCGATGACAGTTTAAAAGGAATGAAGTTCTCCGATCCAAGGGTTTCCATTGAACCTGATAAATATTTCGTTGACGATTCCAATATTCCGTCCGTTATCACGAAGATCACAAAGAAGACCGAAGGAAAAGAGGTCACGACATATGTTCACCTGATGCAAAACCGGGTTGAGCAAAAGATGACATTACCGGACTTTCTTGCACACGGGTTTAACTTCATGGACATCGAATATTTTGAGTATATGTTCATCGAATCGGCATTGAAATTCTCCGATGCAGAGAACAGAAGACTTATCTCTTTCACACCACATTTCCCTGCATTGTCTGCTGATATTGCAGATGTATATAATATCTCTTTTAAAGAGTTCGCCAATGACATATCATTCTGGAACCAGGATGAGAATAAGTTGCTCAAAGCGAGAAGCCTTGTGACTGAAAGGTTTATCAACTCGAAACAGACGAGGGTTGTAAAAAGGTATCTGCCCAGTGTGAACCTCATGGACATCGCCAAAGACGGAACCATCAAAAGCAAATCGAGGAAATTCGATCACGTTATGGTCAATGCCATCAGTGAGGATTCAATAAAAGAATTTTTCGATAAGCCGTTTTTAGAAGAACTGTCAAAGATATTCAGTTACGAGTTAACGATAAAGGACATCAGGACTCTCGGGTTGAATGTGTTGAGCAATGATTCCCAAGTCGAATATGACTTCAAGGATGCCTCTTTTACTGCTGTCGGACTGTTTGACAGGTCAAAACAGCGTAAGATGGCGGAAGAGTACCTTAACCTGGCGGAAGGGCAGACGACAAACGGGTTAAGCGACGAGGCGTTTTTGGATAAAATCTTTGAAAACGCATTTCTCTCGGAGATAAATCGTGATAAGGCGAAGTCAACAGAAACCAGCCAGCGTAATTGGAGAGAGTTCCTTGTGGAGATGAACAAGCACCGGTTGCGTACCATGCGAGATGCCAAGATGAGGGGAGATTTAGATACAGAGCTTGTAGAGGCTTCAAGCGGAAGAATGGTACGTGATGGTAAACGGACGACAAAAACCCTCACAGAGCTTCTTAATATGGCAAAACCGCATGGTTTTACCGTTGACACCACAGCCGTTGAGATATCCGATATCGGGATTGAGAGAAAACGGTTTGCCGTATCATTTAATCGTGGTTCTGCCGAACCAACGGTAGTCTATTTTGACGGTAAAAAGATCCATGGCGGGGAGAACGATCAGGAGTGGAATGATTACAAGCAACAGGTCAAAGATGAATTTGATAATTTAAAAAACATTATCGATGACAAGAACCTTTCATTGAGGCAAAAAAAGATTAAGCTGGAAAACTCCACAGGATTTCAGTTGATCATGGCAAACAAATCATTTTTCACGGAAAAGGATGAAGAGGGTGGGCTGACAACGAAAGATACGTTCTCTCCTTATATGTATGTCAATAAAAAGAATTACCTGAATATCATTTACCGGGGAGATGAGGATACACGGATTAGCCATTATCTCGACCAGATAAAATTCATATTTGATGAATTCGTTGTAAAAGCGGTACAGGGAGAAACCGGTGGTGATATGTATTACAATCCGTATATCGACTCGAAAACCGTTGACTTCAGCAAGATCGAGGCTGAAGGGATAGATTTCTCCAATGTATCGTTATGGTTTTCACCGTCTGATTTCAGGGGGGATGAAGAGGCCGTAAGGACGATCAAGCATGTGGGTACTCCCCTTGGTGACGGGACTGAATTTATCCCGTTCTCAAGCGAGATGTCATACACTCCGTTGAGTTTTAGCTTGATAGACGTTGAACAGGCCAAAGGGATCCTTATCGATATTCTCGGATCGGAGAACGTAAAGAAACACCTTTACACGAAAAATTTAGATATTAAAAATAACATCCTTCGCAACCAGTATAATAAAAAGGTATTTGGTTTGTTCGACAAGGGGATGATCCGTTTTTCAACCTTTGACGGGAAAGTGGAACACCTTACTCCACGCCACGAGGCGATGCACTTTATTACCGGTGTGCTGTTGAGTCCGAGGGAGAGAGCCAGCCTTCTTAAAGATACAAAGAAGAGGATGGTAAGCGTCAAATACACAAAAGAAGAAGGGGATACCATTTACGAGTATAACCGTGAACAGGACATAACAGACAGGGATGCTTATGAATATATGGCTGTTATTTTCGAAGACGGATCATATAAGACCACTTTCACTCCGAGAGGGAAAACGCTTCTTCAGAAATGGCTGCATTTTATCAGGGCCTTTATAGATAAGTACATGAGACATAGAACATCCTTGCTTGGCGTATTATACGCTGCTGACAGGGGGGTATTCGCAAAAGACAATGCGAGAAACCATGAGGTTGTAAACGATCAGATGTCGAAGGTTGTTGTAAACAAATACAGCAACTCTTCCGCACGGAATATTTCGATATCCAGGTTCGGCAACGAGACCAACATCAACAGGATCCTTGAAAATGAGGTTATCCCGAAGATATTCAATAACTTCCTTCCAACGGCAAAGACCATGAACCCACGCATGGCCGGACGTTCCACATGGGAGGCTATCATCAAAGCTCACAACTACTACCTTAATGCATGGAAGTATTATACTAAAAAGAACGAAGATGGTGAGATCGTGAACCCGGTATCATTCACGATGTTGCAGGGTAAAGAAGTGATAGAGGTCGAGGATGTCCCGATGGCGGATGTCACCGTCGAGCAATACCTGGGGGTACAGCGATATGCCGAACAGAGCAATTCACGCCTTGCTTATACGTTTTTAAAAAGCTATGAAGTGTTTAACCTGGGGAGATACAATCACGGCAAGAGCATGCTTTATATTTTCGTCCAGAGGGCATTATCGCATTTGAACCTTGAATCCATACTTGCCAATCCAAACCAGGAAGTAGGGAATTTCGCAAACATTATATTCAAAGATCCAAGGGAAGAGGGGGCCGATATCAACCCGTTTGATACTATGAACCCGATGCTTACGGCCATGTATTCCGCTATCCCGTTGTACAACCATAGTACAATGAAATTCAAGGACAGCAACAATCAGCCGTATGGACATGTCAACCCGAGTCGTCTTCACGCCCTGTTGACATATTCCATGTTCCGCCTGAAATCCGAACAGACGAAGTTCAGGACGGATGCATGGATGAATGTCCTTGAAGAGATGCTCAAAGAGATGCCCGACAGCGTTGACAAGAATACGATATTTAGTTTCCTGGTTGAATTCGGTAACAGGATTGTGGATCCACGGACACAACGGATCAGGTTTACGCATGATTACAATGTGATAGGCCATGTGGATCACCGGAACGATAAAAACAAAGAAGGCACCGAGAAGCTGATCGGACTCGGGTACATGCAGATAATGAATGATTATTACAAAAAAGGAAGGATACATAAGTTCTTCACCGGTGAGGGAAGTGTACGCCAGCTTGGATATAAGCTTACGGAAGAGGAATACAGGGATAAGATACGAACATATGAATCACTGATATCCGGATTGAAGTATTATTACCTGACATTGTTCAACCGCATGAGTGAAAAGGCTGTTGCCCCGTACAATCTAAGGGATTTCAAGTTACAGCCTGTCACCAACCATGAACGGCTGATGAAGAAGAAAGACACCAAATCAGCCGTTATCAACCGGATCAGTTCATATAATGACAGTGGACTGAACAATAAAATCATCAATGCACTTACTGAAGGACATGCGGATCATACGTATACAGTAACCAAAGACGGTGTATATGATATTGAAGGGACGCTGATGGTCAAGATGCCTCCCCGTAAAACAAAAAAGGATTCCGGCAACGTGAACTTCTCTTCGATGAAAGAACTGCTTTCGTTTATCGGCATTGACACCGAGATCGATCTGCTTGAAAACATCTATGACCCAAAGAAGGTAAAAGAGGATTTAAGGGTTCAGCCGGAGAGAACGTATCGTTACCTGGAAGACCATGTTTATGCTTTCATGCTCTCTTTGAAAGTGAACTCATTGATATATCCCGTCATCCAGCAGAACGAAGAGAAATTCTTCAATAAAGAGATCAAAGCGAAGGATCTGATAAAATTGTTCGATGAGAAGACCGATGGGATGTATTCGCTTCTGAATAACATCTACAAGGACTATTACAGCAAGGAGCTTCGTCCGGAAGACCTTTCTAATCTTGATGAAAAGAGCCGTGGTACGCTTATGAACGCACCCACACCGCTTGATTTTTGGAGAGCAATAGAGTCTATCTCCGAACGTGCCCTGACATTTAATTACCAGTTGAACAACCCGATGTCCATCAATCCGGAAGGAAACCCGTCATACGGATTCCAGAACGGATCATTTCTGTCTGACCGCCTTCCTATGCCCACCAAAGAAAAACAGAAGTCTTCGGTACTTCTGCGTAAGCTCGTTTTGGATGATGGTGCATTCACCGAAGGAAATCCTTTCTATGGCGGGATGACTCCTGATGGAAGAACCCTTTATAATAATCCTATATTATCCGGTAAAATAGAATTTGACCATCTCAATTTCATCTCCGGCTTTGAATATGTCGATAGCGGTAGTTTGTTCTGGAAGCTGTCAAAGAAAAATAAGTTCCAGGCAGTGCTGGAATCACTTAAAAAAGCATTGCTCGGAGACACGGTATATCAGTATGTTCCCTCTATTATTGATCCATTGGCTGATAAAAGTGCTATGCCGTTCATCCACTGGGGATTCAAAGGTCTTCGTGGGATGCAGCAGATCGCCAACGTTGAAAAGGGATCATTCAATAATAAGCCTTCATTGAAGTCCGTTGAGGTTAATTATGCTGCCATACTGCCAACTCTTTATGAGCTAAAGACATATTACGTCAATGTGATGGAACAGAAAAAGGCCAAATGGAATGCCATCACACCGGAGAAATCTGTCCAAAAGACCTCAACAAAAGGAAGACAAATCTTAAAGGAGCTAAAACGTGGCGGGGAATACATTATCGTAGGCGGAAGGATACACCAGGGCAACGAGATCACCCAGAGAGGAAACCCGTTGCTGGATTTAACATATGATTCGTTTGATCAGAAGGCATCTAATTATGCCGAATACCTCAAAGATCATGTCACGGATGTCAAAAGGGCGTTCGGAAATCACTTCGAATCATTCGGACAGGATCTAAAGGAGTCCGGATATAAGATGTCGAAGGCGGATCTGTATATTTTTGACAAATACCAGATCCAGGGAAAAGACCTTGGAAGCTGGATTGCGGAAAGAGATAAGATCTATGCGGAGTTCAAAGTCAAGACAGATGAGATACAGGATCGTATCAACAAGGCAAAGAAAGCAAAGAACAATGCACTGGTAGACAGGCTCAACCTTGATAAAGAAAAGATCAAGAACCAGCGTGGTGAAGCCGTAAGCAAACCCAACGAGGTTATCAAGCAGTTCCGCAAAGAGGTTGCGGAAAACAATTATCTCGATGACAAGGGGAACATGAACCCGTTCCTTGAAACCGCTTTTTGGAGCCATTATATCCTTGGGGAATCTCTCGGAACGCTAATCCGTGGCTCTTCGTATGAATATGAAGATGTCATAGACTATATCAAGCGTGGTGCAGGGCCTATCGCCCCGGGGAACACGTTCGACATCGACTTCCACCGGGACAATAACCTGATGGGAGAAAGCTCACGGGTATATATCACCGAGGACTTGCGTGGCAACAACACTCTGTTTGAACAGCTTCAGAAGAGTGGTGTCATACGAAAGGATCTGAAGATCACTGACGGAGCATCTATCCTGAACCCGGTATTCCAGCAGATGATGCGGATACAATCGGGGAGTATTATATCTAATCTCGGCAACGGGAGCTTTAAGACGATGAACTTTTACACACATCCCGCTACCGGGAAGAAAATATACTTCAAGTTCAACCAGTTTCCTACAAGTGCATCCGCATTTCAGAATGATCCGTTCTATCACGGCCTGACGAGGTTTATGCTCGGGGATCATCTTTATCACCGGCTGCTTGATAACCTTGGGCGTGGGAAGATGTCATGGTATGATGCCATTAACGAGATCATCTATTACCTTGAGGATGAAGGAAAAGAACACCGCCAGGATATGATCGATTACACTGTCTTTGAGAGTGGATCGAAGTGGGCGATCACCAATATCAACCCGATACGTACAGACGCAAATGGTAACGCTATCTTTAATCCGAAAGACAATAATCCGGATAACACCATTGATGTCAGCAACCGTACATTGAGGGTACAGGTCATCACCAAACAGGATACCATTGATCCGTATACATCTACTCCCAGGCAGATACTTTATAATATCATAGCCGGTTCTCATAACATCGAGATCGCTGAAAGCATAAACAGCATCTTTAAAGACTACACGGACAAAGAGAACCGTACCATGGAAAAGGTCGTCAAGAAAGAAACCCAGACGAAGTTCATCCGTGGTGCCGTCAAAGACCAGCTTTTCCGTTCGGAAGACCCGATGAAGATGATGGATATGGTGCGTGACCAAAACATCGATCCGTTCGTTTACAGGGATAAGTCCCACCAGGCTGTAATCAACCGGCTGAACAAGGCTCTCACACCGAGATTGCCTGGTGCTTTCCATGTGCAGGCGTTCTCTATGCCCAGGATCATCTGGATAGACGGACAGCCGATGCTGAAAGAAGATGTAGATGTCCTTCCTGAAAATTATACAACGGAAAACCTTAAACCCATACAGTACGAATATAAAGGGACTCCGATAGAATACTACGAAGACCTTATTGAACATATAAACAGTGATCCTTCAAATGTCGTATACCGTCCCGCCCAGGTCATAGCACCGTTCAAAGACCGTGAGAAGTTCGGATTATCTGCCGAGACGACACTTCAGCAGGCCATGTCTTACCGCCTTATTGAAACAAATGAAGCGGGAGAAAGTTTCCCCGGTGAAAAAACAAGCCTTTATGAGCCGACATCGGAGAAGAGAACCGAAGAAGAGCTTGTGAAGCTGTTCATGGAAAATGACATTGATTTTTACAGCGAAGTAAGCGAAGAGGTAAACCGCAGATACGCTGCATTGAATACCAAGCAACTTACGCAGCTTTCGGGACAGGATTTGGAGATACAGGAAGTCAGCAACATCCTTACACTGGAAAAGACTTATGTCCCTAAAGTCACCGGTGAGGCGAAGAAGGTGATCATGGCAAAACTCTACGCCAGCTACTTCCGTAATTTCAATGATGCACTGGACGTATTCTTTGTAAGGATTCCTACAACGATTGCTTCGATGGGTGCTATGGGGCGTATTGTAGCTTTCGATAACGGAGTGGAGAACACCCTGTATATATCTGCTGAAAAGAACATCCTTGACGGTTCCGATTGGGATGCAGACCAGTTGAACGTGATCTATCGCAGTATCACAGAAAAGGGATATAACACGGATGCCACATCCAACCGTTTGTTTGAGACCATCAAGAGGTTTTACGATAACCCGTTGAACTATGAATTTATCCTTTCGAGGATTACGGTGGATGAACTCGTTGATCTGCGTGATGAATTGTATGAGAACAAAGAGATACGTGAATTCCTTCCGAACAACTTGGGATCGGCTGTACGCATGAGTGATGTAAACACCGATGGAAAGATCATGGTGGGCCATTTTGTCAACCTGTCTAACTATTTTTACAAGATGGCTTCGTTACCGCAGAAGATACGCAATGAATTGTTCCCGAACACGATATTTACAAATGATGAGAAATTCATGGAGTCAATCCGTGCTATTTCCATCCTTGTCAATGCGGCCACCGATAATGCAAAGCTCGGGGGACTGCTCGGGATGCTGAACGTCAACACCCAGACATCACCGCTTATAGCAGGGATCCTGTTCGAAGGCTATAACGAGGCCGATAAGGAAAGGGGATACAAAAACCTTCTTGATAAGATGGTAAAGATCCTCAATTCGGATCAAGTCCTCAAGGCATCGAACAACTCCCAGAACCATATCACCCAACAGTTCAAAAAGAAGCTGTTCAGGCACCTTCCCAATGTAACGAAGAAGAACACTGAAAGGATCGACCAGGAAGATGTATTATTGGCAAACGGACTCTGGGAAGAGGGGATGAAACCTATCGATATCCGTCACCGCCTTCGCCAGTATACGCATACGGGAGAACAACTTAGAAGGTTCGGTGATGTCGCAACGCTTATCAGTGGGATAAAAGGAAGCCTGTTCGATCTGAACCGTAAGATAGCCAATGTACAGTATGACATGGGCATCGAACTGACCAACTACCTTTCTCCTATCCTTGCGATGAGGGCAAACAATGAAGATGTAGAGTATGCGGATATCAAAGAAGAGTTGCCTGTCCCGGACATGAAAGAGCAAGTGGAGTTCGCAGTCGGACAGCGTGTTGCCAACCTCTATACCGATGAAGACCTTTATGCCAATGAGGATGTGGAAGAAGATGATGAGATGCTGGCCGATGAGGATGAGGAAACAAAGACAGGGCCGAACCTTATCAACAGGGTGAAGAACCTTGAAGAGAATGAACGTAAGATCCGTGAGAAGTTCAATATAGCAGAAGTTGTGAAAGAGTTCCCGCACATGATTGCGGAGCTTGAGTCGTTGGTTCGTGTCAAAGAGATGATCAGCTATATCCCCATGGAAGAGATGTACAACCAGACTTTTGATACCGCACTGAAGATGATCCGCAAGGACAGGATATTCGATAAGTCTGCGTACAAGGCTTTCGAGAGGGGATTCAGTGATTATATTCTGGGGCAGTTCATATCGGATAATTACACCAACGTAGAGTACAACAATAATTTCCTGACAGAGAACGGGTATACGCAAAATAACTTCGACTTCTCCGAGATTGAAGACCGCACCGTATTTGTTCTCTCCATGCCGTATTATTTGAGAGAACTCAAAGATGTCTATAATGACAATAAATTCATCTCTTCATTGAGTGTCGTAAGCCGTAAGTCCGATAATCACCTTATCATAGAACTTACCCATAGCAGACAGGTTCCACCGGAAGTCCTTTCGGAGATGGAGAGTGACTTTGAGAAACTGCCGGAAGAGATAAAAAGTGTGTTCAGGCTGTATTCCGCATTGGTGTATGGATTTAACAATCCCAACGGGAGCTTCAGTGCCATCCTCGACTCGGAGATCGAGATCGAGTTCTCGGCATGGATGGAAGATGCTGTCATCGACACCGACCTTGCAGCCAGAGAGATACTGGTAAAGACACACAAGCTTATTCCTTACGATTTCAGTTACAGGGTTAATGAGTCTGTCATAGGACAATACACCGGTGCTGATCTGGTGAGGCTGAACATGTCCTATAAAGAGGATCCGATGATCATAGAACAGGATGAATTTGGTGATTACACCAAACCTGTCGTGAGTCCGTACTATATGTGGATGAATTCTTATACCGGCAAGAATACGCTTACTGATAATATATCTTCGATAAACATGCCTTTTGAAGAAATGCTTCGACTGATGGCAGGAGAAAATGCAGTCATCCCTGTCGGGAGATATTTCATCGAGTTCAAGAATTGGGCAAAGAGAAAATTCAACAAAGACACCACTATCCAGGTTATTCCTACCGGAAGAACCGTCAACGCAAACCTGATAAAAATCGATGATACAAGGATGGTTTCGTACTCTCCTATGATGCCAAGCGATGTTGTTGAATCACGCATCAATGAACCTAATTACACCAGGCTGACACAGGCGGTAAAGAGCAGTGATGGATTAGTAACGATAATAGATCACGTACAGAAAGTCTTCCCGAACATTAAATATTCGTTCGTTGATAAGAGTACGGCACTGCACCCTTCGATGAAATCATATATCCATGGCGGTATCGTTCATTTGAACCTGTCAAAGATAAACCCCCATGATCCGTTCCATGAGGCAACGCATATCTTTTTAGAGATAGCAAAGAATCTTAATCCGGAGATGTATTCCGGTCTTGTGGATGAGGCATTGGAGATGATAAAATCTGATGATCCTGTCGTACAGGTGGTTAAAAAGCTGTATTCGGAAAAGAGCAATGAAGACCTTGTTGATGAGGTCATAGCAACCGTTGTCGGATTCAAGAGTGCCGAGAAAGTGATGGCGTTCCTGTCAGGCAAACCGATGCCGGAACTGGAACAGACATCAAAGACCATCTTTGAACGCATCAGCGATAAAGTGTCGGAGTTCTGGGATATGATACAGAGTTTCGTATTTGATCTGTTTAATGTCGATAACTACGCCCTTCGTGTCCCGGCAAACGAATTCTCTGACCTGTCTATCTCTTCCCTTGCAGACATCATCATTAAAAGCTCAACCAAAGGTGGTATGTTGAGTACCATCACCAGCGACCAGCTTAAAAAGCTGATGCATTCCCGTACGGTGGAGTCACGGTTTGAGAATGGCGGGATCAAAAACGTCAAAGACTTCTTCGATGCCACTGTCTATGACATGGAGAAAGACGAGCCTCTGCTTGCCAAGATCAACCTTGAGAACGTAAAGAACATCATTCGCAGATATGGGAATCTCCCCTCTTTCTATGTGGGATATGAGGTAAACTTCAGTGGGGATCTGAACTCTGTTGAGAACGAGGCCAGGATAAAGGAGTTGATGAAGGTGCATGACAGGATGGATAACGAGATCGTTCCTGACAGCCGTGACTGGCTTAATGACGGTGCGAGCATCGAAAAGAACATCCGTTACACGCAACGGGAGACAGGCGAAGAATTCGGTTATTACACTATGGATGTGATGAATAAGCTTAAACGTGCTATCCTTTACACCAAACACACCAAGTTTGCCCGTTACAGCGACCTTGCCAATATAGAAGGCATGAAGCACCTTTATAACCCGATGTTCAAAGGGTTTGATCCGTTGATCGCTATCGAATACAATAAAGACGGCCAGATAAATCTATCCATCTATGATATCACATCGAACACGCTTGAGGGGACAGGGAGCCGTTCTATAAGGGGAAATATGCTAAGACGGTTTTACAGTGATTATCTTGTAAGAAAAATAAAACTCTTCAATGATATCACCCTGACCAACAACAATGCCGATACCAGGAGGATGATGGTACAGCTTTTGGCGAATCACCTTCTGGCCGACAGCAGTGTGAGTATATCTGACATGGCCGTTATCGGGCTGAGGAGAAGCAAGGTCGTGTATAAGAACATCGACCAGTATGAAATGAACAACAACATAAAGGCCATGGGCAAATACGATGACTTCATGGAGATCCTCTCGAAAGAGATGCAGGAGTTGTTCCAGGAGAAGAACATCCGTTATGCCGATATTGACCTTTGGAGAGAGCTATCAGGCTTTTACCAGGCACGGGATATGAAAGACCATGGACTTGAAAAGGTGATCATGGAGAACGGGGAGGAGCCTGTCACAACGGAAGAGAAGAAAGTGATCCTTCGCCACCGTCTGTTGTATCTTGAACGGAACCTGAAAAAGAAAAGCGACCTGAATACTGAATATGCCATAGATATCATCCGTGAGATGCGGTTATTGTATGAGCTGCTGTCATGGTATCACGATATGCCGTTGAACCAGGCACAGATAAACCCTCATACACGTATCAACCAGACGATGTTGTTTATCCATGACGGGAATTCTATTGGCGGAGAGAATGTACAACGTATCAGGAAACTGGTACTGGACGCATCGGGGGATGTAAACAGGGAATTCAATAAGGTTCTCAAGCCGTTGAAAGAAAAGGGCGGGGGATTTGAATATTTCTATAACACCTTTGGCAATCCTATCAAGGGGAAGGTATCCAATATAGCAGAAGAGATATTTGACAAACTGTTTGTAAGAGAAACCGATGATAAAGGAAATGACTACCTGACGGGATTCATCTATTGGACTACTGATAAAACAAAAGATGAGGTCAATGCTGACAAGGCCAGGGAGCTGAACCTTCCGCCTGAAGTGCTGAAGTACGGAGAGATCATCGTGGGGATTATCAACGAAGAACTTGCTAAACTGAAACTCCACCAGAAGGTAATGTCTCAGCGTGGACTTAAAACCAAAGAGGGTGAAGATTATACCATCGTGAATGCAAGAGAGGAGATACTTGCATCTGGCGGCTATAAGCCGGGAATGGTTCCGTTGATGACAAAGACCTACTCTGCCAATATAAGCACGGGAGATGTGTTTAAAGGCATGAAGAAACGGCTTTCACGTACTGCTGACGTATTTACGCTGTATGAGGGACTTGATCCTGAAAATATCAAGGCAAACCAGGATGAGGGTCAAGACCTCAACAGCCTTGGAAATATTTTCTGGTACCAGTTTGGTATCGATGTATCGAGTGATATCACCGAACTGGGATCCATCACCAGGCTGTCACAATATCTCGGATTAGATGTTGTGGATAGCGGTGTGGATTCAGAGAATGAGCCGTATAAGTTTGAATTGAAAGACAAATCAAGGAATGATGACCTGTCGAAAGACCTTGAACTGATATTGAATTATTTCGTGATGTCTTCCGTTCGCAACCGTACTTATGAAGAGAAAGTGATGCCGGTTGTAAATGCTGCTAAGATACTGGCTATCGAGAGGCAAAACAACAGGGACATCGACGAGAAGAACTTTATGACGTTTGCGGATCTGTTCATCAAGCAGGCGATAAAGGGAGAGAGAACAAAGCTCGATATGAATATTGCAGGGGTAAACCTCGATAAATCATTGGCTATGGGGATTGAACTGGCTAACTTCGTTGTATTGCCTTTCAATGTGAATATCGGTGCTATCTCGATGATCGTAAATGCAGTCTATTCCTATACGGAAGGTGTTGTCGGATCATTGATGAAGCCTTTATGGAATGAAGAAAGCGTTATGTTTACATCAAAAAATTTATTAGAAGCAACGAGATTGTTTTTTACAGATAAGCATAAGATTACTCAGATGATGCACCAATATCAGCTTATCAATCCGAACGATTATGAGCTTACCAACATGCAGTATCATCAGAAAACGAAGAAGTCCATCCTTTCCAGGCATTATATGAACTGGATGAACTGGGCATCTGACACCTATGCCAGAAGTCTTATAATGACAGCACAGATGTTGCATGACGGAACGTACCATGCGCATAAGTACGATGAAGAGAGCGGAACCGTTATTTATGATCCGAAAGAGGATAAGCGTCTGGGATGGAACGGGGTGAAGTATTCCGAAGAGGGCCAGGTATTATATGACTTTATGAAAAAGAGGCTGGTATCTGACGGACTGCAAAAAGCCGATCAGGAACTTACCAGAGGATATCTTGATGAAGAAGCACGAAAGTTTAAGTTCCTGGCCGATAAATATGTCATTGGTGCTTACGATAACAAAACACGCAGTTTGTTGAATAATTACCTTATTGGGAAAATGTTCTTTCAGCTTCGCAACTGGACAGTAACCAGGATAACAAATGCTATCGAAGAAAAGAAATTTTTAGCCGAAGGCGGAAGATACATTGTAGTCAGAAATAAAGAGGGTGAATTGGTTCCACAGTGGGAGAGGATGATGGTGGAAGGATATGTGAATACCATTATAAGGAATATTGTCCTTACCGTTAAAAGCCGTAGCATTAAAAACTGGAAGAACCTGAATTATATGGAGAAAAGAAATCTCACTAAGGCGGGGGCGAATGTAGCGATGTTTACAGTGATGATGCTGATGTATAATCTGCTTGTGATAGAAGATGAAGATGATCCGGATGAACTTGGTGTCATACCTGATTGGAGGATATTAAGGAATATTAAGTATGCAGCGCAGTCGATATTTATATTTCCGATTTTACTTGAGTTTATTTCAAGACCATTTGCAATGGTAGATATTATTGCAAGTTTATGGATAGGTATATTTGAGAATATTTTTAATGTAAAACTTGAGAACATCGGAAGCACATATCCGGGCAAATCACAGATATATACTGTCGGTGAACCGTTCGGATTGAAGAAAAAAGATTTGGATGTAAAAAATATTTGGGAAGAATAGTATTGACTTAATTTTTATAGAGTTGTATATTTGTAAGTAAGTAAATAAAAATACGATCATGGCAACATTTTCAATAGGCTTAACCAAAGATTTTGATGAAAGCCAGATAGCGGTAAAAGACATCACAACGTACCCGCAGACAGTTAACACGGTGAGCATGACACAGGAGAAGATATCCCGGATCATGCTTTATTCAACCGATGCTTTCGTTGCTGACTTCAACTCCAACTTTGCTAACCCGGGAAGTGCCGTATTGGATGCGGAATGGATATTTCCAACGGATAACGATACCGTTTACAGCGTTTCGATGTATACTGGTATCGATTGGGATGCTGTCACAGTCGATTGCGACTCATGGGCAATAGCATTCTATGACGGGGACTTCTGGATCAACAAGTCGGTAAACACAAAAGACACCGGCACGGATCCTACGCCACGGGACGATAACGACTGGGCCAGGTTGTATGTGGGGGCGGCTATTGACTTCACTGCTCTTGGCGGATCAAACTATGCTGCCATCACGGAAGCGCAGATGAGGGATATCCTTGAGACTTCACGTTCCACCTCTTCCGTCACCGAGGCTGATGACGGCCTTGCCCAGACGGAAGGGGATCCTTTCACGATTGCAAAGACAGACTGCCATGAGTGGACTATAACGAGTAACCTGGCGGTGGATATACCTATGACGATAGAACTTCTCGATGTAGATTACTCTTCTGTTGATGATTCGCTTACATTTTCCGGCAGTGAAGCCCTGATTGACCTTGATGATTATGATTCAGGTGGTGATGGAGCATATTTGGTTAAAATCGTATATACCGTAAGTGCAATAGAGAATACGATTTATCTTCCTATCTATGAGTTTTGTGATGCAGAGGACTGCTATATGCAGTTGTTCCAGTATATATTATGTCATTGCAGTGACCCGTGTGATGATTGTGATGATGATTATGCAACAAGGAAGTATGATCTTGATATGATCGGTCATGCCTTGTTCCAGATAAAACAATATGTCTATTTGGATAAGTATCAGTATATGGGAATTATGAACATCAATGATACCCGTCAAGACCTTATTGATACAATATCCCTTATGATAGATAAATTAAGTATAATTGTTGATCGTTGTGGCCTTTGCGATGATGATGACGATAATGAAATTTAAGATGGCAGATTTTTTCAGCGAAGAAGATTTTATACCGGAAGTAACCGATTCCGATGAACTTGCATTTGAATACATAAGTGCTGTTTCTGTTGAATCTGATCGTCTTTTTAATAAGATGATCGCCAATGAACTGTTCGGGAAAAAAGATGAGGATATAATGTGGAAATTCAAATTATATCATCACCTGTTCACTTTTTTGAAAATAATCGAAGAGAGACAATCTTTAGAAGGAGAAACCTCTGCATATTATATTGACCTTTATAATATTGAATGTATACGTAAAGGACTGTTATGCTACGGAATAAAAGATGATTTAATAAGTAAAGCCTTCGATATCTATGACCTTGATACCGATGAGGATGATGAAGAGGGGATCGGTGGAATGTCAATCGAAGGAAGTGTTGATCCATTTCAAATAACATAGTCATGCCAAAATTAAGAACGTGGTTTTTTAACCAACCGACAAGCACATCAGGGAAAAGGTTTGTAACGAACAACCGTCCAAACCAGTATTGTTTTTCTGAACTGGTAAACAGCACCGCATTCAAGCTCGAAGCGGATGATACCGCATCGGAAGCGGGACAGGGACTTGTAAAGCTCTGTACGGATGTCAATGCCAAAATACGTACAAGTGCTGCATCCGGTATGCAGACCGTTGTCCGGCCACACCAGATACCCAGTATAGAGTATCTCGACGGGACAGAACCCACCGTAGCTGTTCCGGGGACTCCCAATGCCGGATTGTCAATCACGGCCCAGGACACAACGGTAACAGGCGGGAAAAGGCTGAATTTCAGGGTATCGTTTGATCCGTATTATCTGACGGCAAAAGGAACACCTGTTGCAGCAGACTCGATCCCGATCGTTGACTCGGAAGCATCGAATGTTCCAAAGAAGATCACGATCACAAGCCTTATGGCTCTGGTTGCAGGAGCTTACTGGACAAATGCAGGATCAGAACTCTATCCGGCAGTTGCGGATCCGGTGAAGTTTCTCGGGAACACCTATTTCAATTTTGGAGCTGACAGATATTTCTATATTAAACAGCATGACTCTTCTCACGGTGACGACCTTCACATCAGGGGCGGTCATTCACATAACGTAGGAACACTTACCGGTGGGCATTTATGGCTTTATGGCGGTACCGGGAATGGTGGTGGTGTAAAAGGTAATACATATGTCGCATATAACTCCTCATCTGTGGGTTATGTCGGAATCCGTGGAACAGCAGGATCAACCGGCTATGAAACGAAAGTAACCGGTGGATTAGAAGTAACAGCATTATTTAAGTATGGAACAAGTACGCCTGATGCTTCTACACAATTTGTTGTAACGGATGCCAATGGCGTAGCTAAATTAACGACTCCGAGGTTAGCGATGGATTTGATTCTCGCAACTACTATGGGGGCAACAAAAGCCATTACGGTTTATGATGGTGCTGGCCAATGGGGAAAACTTGATATCGGGGCATCGGATAAATACCTTCGTGTAACAGCCGGTAACGCATTTGAATTCGGTGATCTTGTCCTGACGGGTAAGATTGTCGATGCGGATGTATCCGGAACGAATATCTTCTCCTGGACACGTATGGCTACCCTCACCCCCTCAAGAGCTATGGTAACGAATGGTAGTGGTGTTGCAAGTGTATCTGCTGTTACATCAACTCAAATCGGATACCTCTCGACTCTTGCAAGTGATCCCCAGGTACAGATTACAAATGCACTGGAAAAATCACAAGGTAACGGAGCATTATATAAAACCTCATCATTTTCAGTAGATTCAGAAAATGCTTCATGGTATATAATGGATATCACATCTGCAAGCGTACAAGCGGAGCTTCCTGCTTTAAGTTCTGTTGAAACCGGTGCTACTTATAAATTTACAAAAAAGTTTTCTGCTGGTGCTTTTGCTGCTACGGTAGTACCAAAAGCAGCTTCGGGAGATGCAATTTATGGCCCTACGCATGTTGGTGCAGCTACATTAACGATAGGTGGCGTAACAATGGGTTCAATTTCATTGGTAAAAGTAAGTGCAACACATTGGGAACTGGTAGAGACTATTGTTACTGTATAATCTCCCAGACGGGTTAAAAAAAACTCCGGGCCTTTCAACCCGGAGTCTCGCAAACCACCTACTTATCACCCTTCATATATCAATATATCAGGGGCAATTCCTCTGATCTTTTCGATCTCTATATCAATTTTGGTATCCCGGTAATCCATCCTTATCTCTTTGGCCTCAACGCTTGCCAACAGGCAATCCATTTCATGGTCACGGGGATTGATGTGGATTTCAACTTCAAATTTCTTCTTCTCTCCGCCTTTGAAGATCGGCATATGCAGAACAAACGCCTTGGGGATATTGCTCTCTACGATCTGGTTCATCAGGTCACGCTTGTTTCCGACATCATCAGATTTGGATTCCATGTCTTTGTTTACTTTTCCTTTAAAGGCACGGAGTTCCGCAACGAGCTTCATGGCTATCGTACTATCTTCGAAGCACCAGCGATGCATTTTGATAAAATCAGAAAGCTCTCTCGGGTTCCTTTCAGTGGGTGTGTTGATACCGAAGGCAACGAAGTCTTCATGTAGTTCCATTGCACCGACAACATTCCCGGCATAGTAACTTGTCTCATTAAATTCAAGATCGATCCTCATCTTGTCTGACAGCCTGCTGATCTCTATATTTGCAGATAACTGGTCAATAGTTGCGATTCTCTTTTCGAGAAATCTCGATACCGTATCAATATTGCCATTGATTTGAAGCTTTTCCGGTTCACGGAGTTCTAATGCTTGTCCTTGTCTGATCTCTAAGGTTTCTGTACCTTCTTTTACTGTTACATTTAATTCTTCCATTTGTAATGGTTTTTATGATTAATGATTTGATTTTATTTCTTTACCTTTTATATCAAAAAAGATCTTTAATCCGAATATTCTATAATATAATCCTTCCTGATATTTATTACAATTTTTACAAAAACGTACAGTAGCGGTTAGTATTCTTGTATCGCTTCTGTAATTAACCCATCCGTAAGTGAATTCATGTTTATGAAACATTTTTCTCATACAAATTTATTTTTACAATTTGAACATTCGTATACTTCTATCCATGTGGTGTTGATTAATTCGGAATGTGAATAAGCTACAAATCCGGCACCGCATTTTGGACAGTTATGAAATATTTGTTTAAGATATTTTATAAATTTTCTCATGGAATATAACAGTTTGTGGGATTATCTTTATGAACGTCTATAAGAGGACAGGTTTTCTCACGGAATTGCTTTAGGTTAAACGGATTCATAATGATATGGACTCCTTTTTTAGATGGTATCAATGTGACGAATTTGTTAATGCCTATCGGCTCACACTCCCTTTCGGCAATCAAGACCATATTGTTTATTTCCCGTTTATTCATTTTGGTATCAATATCCAATATCCATCGAGCCGGTTTCTCATTATGTCCTTGTCCGCATGCACGGTCATAGACCCGGTAACAATGGTTGTAACTCTGGTTCGACATTGAATTCGCCAGATTAACCATCGTTTTATAAGCCACAAGGCGATAACTCCGCCTGTTTAACCGGATACATGCCCTGGCGTTAAAGTGGTCGCAGAGAGCTTTAATTTGATCCATGTGTTCAATCAAATATTCTACGCTGTTGATGAAATAGTTCCGGATTACTTTTGATGCGGAACCGAGTTCTTTATGTTCTGACTTTCGTTGAAGGATTTGAAGGTAATAGAAGTCGTCTTCACTGTCGAATTCCAGCAGGGGGATGATTTTATTGAGATTATCAACCATTTTTTATTCTTGATAAGTTATTTTTTTGATGAATTGTCGTGTATTTTGATAACTCTGAAATGAGCCTGTCAATCTTTTCTTTGGATGGTTCTGGTAATCCGTGTCCTTTACTATCAGCACCGATGTTTACTTGTTGTGGTTCACATATTTTTAACATCTCAATAAATTCCGGTAAATCAAAATCCATAATTGGTTCAATAGTAATATAGAGTGGGTGTCTAATCCATTTCATCTGATCTACCCTTTCAGTTGGAGTTGGACAATTTCTCATAATATCTTTATAGTGACGGTTGGTTTCCAGAGTAACGCATACGCTGGATTCGTAAACGAGTATTCTGCGTATATTTTCGGGATTTTTAGTTTGAAATAAGTATTTATTAAGATCATATTTGCCACAATGTTGAAGAGTTTTTACAATCCAATCGTTTGGTATATCCGTTGCCCACATGTCACAACTTGATCCAACGAAAATAAAATTATTCTCACCCAAATCTGTATTGAGTTCTTTTTCGTCAAAGCGAATTGGTTTTTGAGGAAATCGTTTCATATAACAATATGAACATCCGTGGGGGCACATTCCTTTAACGGTATTCCAAGTATGGGTTATCCATCCTTGATACATATTTGATCCAATTTTTACTTTGTTTAATGACATGATCTGGAAATTTATCTTAAATATATTCCGAGTTTACTCATGGCTTTGAAGAGTCGTCTGCATCTCATTCGGCATTAACCTTCGGGTACTAAGCTTATTTCCTTCTTTATCGTAGAGATGCATATTGTTATTGGCATGATCAGCCATTCGGTATACTTTGTCCGTCATGGAGAACTGGCCGGTACGGATTGTAACAAGCATCATCTTTTGCCTGGCCCGTGCCGGTTTTAATTGTGTACTGTATTGAAGTTTGAGTGCGGCAAGTTCCTCTTCTTTAGCTGTAATCTCGATAGAGAGTTTTGCGTATTCTGCATTTGCCTGTTCCACCTGTTCTTCTGTAAGAGGTTTTGAGTATGTTTCTACTTCGACTGCATATGCATTGGCAGATAGTAATTCTTCTCTTTCTTCTACCGGGCAATCTGAAAAGATCACTGGTGGGAATGGCTCACTTTTTTTTGTTTTTTTTGGCATAATGTTTTCGTTTTGATATGATGGTTGCTTTTGTTGCAAATTTAATTTTCTTATCGTATTCTTCTTCACTTAAAACAGCCGGAACCCACTGGTCTAAACTACGAGAATAGTAGAATAAGTTATAGTCTTTATCGGATCCCAGATCGTTTGGATGTGGTTTTATATTACTTGCATAAACACCTAATTCTGTTATACACCATATTTCTCTGTTGGGGATCTCTCTTATCGGAATATTTTCAGGTTTCTTATCCATCGTTTTAATTTAAAAATTAATAGTTCTCTATAATAGTATTCTCTTCCCCTGATAACAATATCTTTAGGGTTGTAGGGCTTATCCATTTTTGGTGTCTTCCAATCGAATGTGGCTTCCGGTTCAACAGCTTGTTCCGGTTCCGGTTTTTTTATCTTTTTGACATCGGTGAATGTGATGATAAGAAGGACTTCTTTCTCTTCATTCCAATCGATCTTTTTCAATATCTCCTTGTAATCAACTGATGTAACAGGATAATTTGATTTGGTAATTGCAACGAAACTGTATTCTCTTTTTGGCAGCTGGTTTCCTATTAACGGTAGGATGTCATCGTATTCTTTTTCCGGAAGGATAACATACCAGATCTTCTCCGAGATCGCATTAAATAGTATCATTTTACTTTATATTTACGTTCAGCATCTTCGATAATTGTCTTTAATTCTTTCATTCTGTCGATACCCAGTTTTTGGATACAAAGTTCGATATTTGCCCTGTACTTTAGTTCTTTTTTATTAAGAACACCTAATCTCTTTATGATAGAATCCTTTTCGTTTCTAAGAACGATGATCCTTATCTTCGATGCAAGATATAATAATTCAAGATCAGTCATAATTTTATAACTCCGTCTGTTTCTGTTATTTTTATATAAATGCGTTTTTGAATCAGCCATGGGATCCATTTGTCCCAGAAATTCTTATCCACATAATGAGGTTCGTATTCTTCTGAATGGAACGTATGAACCCAGAATTTAAGGTTGTGGCGTAGCTTCCCTTTTGAAATGAAATCAGACCTGTAAGCTATCCTTACATTCTTTGGCCTACAACTCAATTCCTTCTGATTCTTTGATTTGTCTAAGGCCATAATGCATAATTAATACTGAGTCTGCGTTTTCTCTGGTTACATTGGAGTCCGGATAAAGCTGTTGTGCTTTCTCTTTGAGTTTATTCTTCCACATCGCAGGAGACATTTTCCCTCTTGTCCCGAGAGAATACCATCGTGTCCATGCTTGGGGGGTCACATATTGCGTTCTGAAACGCATGGCAACAGTGAACGCTTCAAGTCGTCCAAATGCTTGCCCGAATTTAAATGATGATGCAACGCCTTGTTTTGGCATACTATGAACTTTCTCTATGAAAACATAGATTAGGTATCCACTTAATGAAGTGCTTGTAAAGACGTTGAAAATATCGGTTATTGTTTTCGGCATATTGATAGCCTCTACAATTTCTTCCTTCCAAATGGCTATTCCGCCACTTACGCCAGGATCTATTCCTATGATTGCTTTTTTCATGATTTTTGTTTTTTTAATGTATTTCGATATTTTCTTCTGAGTTTTTTAAACTCCTCCGTTTTTGATATAGAGTCGCACCAGGTATTCCAATTATCTTTTCCAGGGAGAGTATCCATATTAAAGACTGCTATTATTTGTGATAATCTACTCATACTATAACAATATACCTTGAGGTTTATAATTCGGATCAAGGAACTTCTGTAATCCGTAAGCGGATTTGCGGATAGCTGAAGCTCTTTCGAATAAAGATTTGATTTGTAATTCGATTATGTCCTTATTATATGATAAATAATATCCTTTACTTGTCGCAATAACCGGCAAGATACCATTAACCCGTAAATAATTCACCATTTTACGAAGCCTTGGCCCGCTAAATTTTTCAACTTTGCATCGTGTTGCCATCTTCCTGCAAAGGTCATTGGAATAGATAGCGTTTTCCTGGTCAGCATGTTCTTGTAATATCTGTATTAAATTCGGAAGCATGGAAAATTCATCTTCCGACAACTCTTTTGTAACCTCTTCAAAATTTGTTACTGTCATGGGTGATAATCTAAATAAATGTCATCGAGTTTTACTTCATGGATATTTCTTTCTTTGAGAAGGGCCAATGCGATTTCAAGTTTTGTTCTTTTGTCTGATGAGTTTGCCTCTTTTGCTTTTTTGGCCTCTCTGAAGGCATCGATAATATCAGAATGGATTTCCTTGTCATATCTTATTGTATGAACGGTAGTGATTATTCGTTGTAAATTATTCGATGATATGAGATTAATTAGTTTTGCCATTTTTGTTAATATAGTGCCATATAACGAATGATCACCCAAAGTAAGGGTGTGAGACCTTTCAGTGAGTGATCATTCAACCTGTCCTAAGGGGTATCGTAAATATGGCTAATTCTCCAACTTGAACTTGTTGATCAGATAATCCGACAAAGTTACGTTATTCGGAACAATTAATGGAATATCTGTTTCGCCCGGTTTATGGAATTGTGTTCCCATATTATATAGCTTCCAGAGATTGTTCACATTTTCCGGATTCTCACGGAAATCACGGACATATCGTTCAGTAAATTTGGTGATCTGGGTTTGGCTCAAAGCATAGTGTTTCTCTGTACGTAGAATATCTTTACCAATACGCAGGACACTCATTTCTCCTATGATCTCGCATGCTTTCTGGTAATTGACTGATGTCTCTTTCATTCGTTTGATGATTTTTAAGTCCCTTGCACGTTTCAGTTCATGTTCTGCGACCCAATCACCGACGACCTCAATCATCTTTGTAATGTTCGGAATCTTGTTGTATTCTTCTCCATATGTGGACATGACATTTTTAATCCCATAGATAGACATGTTCTTGCAAAGTTTGATGTGTTGTCCGTAAGAGATCTGTATACCTCTCTGGTGGAACGAGATACCTACGGATCCAACGGATTCTTTTGATGCACCCTGTTTAAGATGGATAGAACCGATGATACGCCTTAGCAGCCACGACTGAAGAGATTTTTCTCCAAAGTCTTTTTCCATATAAGGAAGACGTGAAGCTCCACGGAAAGATTTCTCACCACCATCAGAGGCATAGATTTTCTGAACATCATACTGGACATTCATACTTGTCATCTTTGCAATGATCATTCCAAATAGTTCATGGTGTTCTACACCAAATATCGGCTTATTACCGGAATTTCTCTCACTTGCTGTTTGTTCAAGTTCGTCTAATGTCAATACTTCTACCGGATTTGCTTTAAAATCCAGAACTTTTTTAATTGTTTTTTTGGGTTTGCTTGTCATAATGATTGTTTTATTTTAATTGTCATACCATTCTTGGTTTTCTATGATGTTCACATGTTGTCACCGGACAGTAATCACACTGGCTGCTTTTCTTTTTGGGCCAACCATGGAGTTCTTCCAGTAATATTTGATTTATCGTTCCACGGATCGCCTGTAATAAGCTCCTTCTTCTCTCCTTTGCTATTACACATGATACAGGATCAGAATTATCAATATCCGTATTTAACGGATAGATTTTGTATCCAGGATTTGTTGCCGGATAGTCAAAGACAAGGTAGATGAACGGCATCCCGAACAGCCAGGCATATAATATCCCTTGCAGATGATCCATGTCTTCGGGGGATCCCCAGCAGAACTTACCGAATTTTGATTTGATATTGCCTGTCAGTTTCAGATCTATTACTGCCGAAGGGAATTTCCATTCGCCATGGTGGAACTGGGAGATAATATCCGCAGTGGCCTCAATCCAGATTATGATATCAGAATGGGCATCGGGATAATCCGGATCAATCCATTTGACTTTATGATAATACTGAAGGTTCCCACCGTCTTCGAGAAGGATAATATCCGTTGTTTTGCATACAACATGGAATCGTTTCACAGCCTGTTTTATCCTTATCTGGTCGATCTTCATATCACCATTGCTTTTCCTTTGAAGATCATAGATCGCTTCACCATCTGCACCGGCTCCGATACAAAGGGTTTCAAAATAACGCCCTTTCATCATCGCTTCGGTAGGCTGCATCTTGAATAAGGCAAGGAGTTCAGCCTGATATATTCTCCATGGACAAGGCAAAAGCTCAATCTGATGGATCACTTCCGGTACTAATGTTTCGCTATAATGACGATAAAATTGCTTTATCAGGGATTGAGAGATAAACAATTCAACAATTTTTCCGGTCTTATCCAGAACGATTTTTGGTTTTCTCGGTGGATCAATTATAATGTTTCCTTTTATCTGCGGATCCAAAGGGGTGCCATTAATAACGTGATCACCTATCATAGCAAATTCGTTATACCATTTGAACATCAGTTCCAATGTTTTTTACCGCATCGAGATATTTCTCTGCGATATCAATGAAATCTTTGGTTGTCACATTCTCTTTGTCTCCTATAAAATCTTTCCACTGGACTGAACGTACAGCATGCTCTACGGCATACCACCGTCTTGAACAGATATCCCTGTCAAAGCCGTCTTTTACGATCCAGTTATAAAATCCTCTTGCAACGGATATAACATGATCCTGGTCAACTTCATTCCTTCCGAGCATTTCATAGGATGTAATGACATGGCTCAATGCTGTTGACATAGCTATTCCTTTTACAACATCAGGAGAATTATACGTGCTTTTGCTTTTGGAATATTGTTGTGGTGGTGGTTGATCACTCTGCGGTTGTTGTGATTGCTCCGGAGAACCATTACCGTCTTCGATGATATTAAATTTCTTGAATCTGTGTCCGTCTTCTTCATCGGCTGTGGCTGTGAATGAAACTTTGTCACCGACACCAAACCGAAAAGTTGACTTCTTTGCGAATGCTACTCCTTCCATATCAGGAAAGGTCACTACGAACTTCCACATCTTCGCCCCGCCTTGCGGAGTATACGTTTCATGTTGTCCGTTGTCATCCAGTTTGTTCTTGATGTTCTGTATTACTGCTATTGCCATCTTTGATTAATTTAGTTATGTTTAAAATGCTCTTTTTCATTTCATTCAAAGCATCGTTGAAATCGGATAAAGCGACTTCCATTGTGATCATCATATTCAACAGTTGGTATGAATTTTCACGAAGAGCTTTATCTTTATGGTCAAGGCTTTGAATATAATCTCTGTATTGTGCTACCTCTCTTTCGAGGCCATCGATCACTCTCTCGTCCGGAGAAATGTTCTCTAATTCTTTCTTATTCTGGCCCATTACGCAAGTGTGGGAATTTGGTTAAAAACTCTTCTTCCGTACAAATGGCCTCATAAGAGTTGCCGTGGTAGTTAAAGAAAACCGAATTAGGTTGATCTGCATTGGTCATATATGACTTTATATGATCCTTTTCAGACTCTTTGATTTTCATTACCCAGGTTCCTTTTTTATTCTTTAGGTTCGATTTGACTTTCAGGATTATCATCTTGTGGTTCTGTTTTAGGTTTTTCAAATTCAGCGAGAAATTCAACATGAAGCTCACTTGCTTTTTTCTTTGCTGCCACAGTAAGATTACTTTCAGCAATCTGGGCAAAGAACATATTTACAACATCCAGGCGTGTTTCACGTTTTACGGTTTCAACTTCCATGGCCTGGTGTCCGAGTTCTTTAAGAAGACCGTTTTGATTACGCTGTTGAGTGTAATAGTCATTTTCGATCTTTAACCGTTTTGTATTCTCTATAAGAGTTGCACGATAAACGTTGAGTATCGTTTTGAAAAACTCACCTTCCGGCATACCGGAGAATTCGATGATATCTTTAAGGTTCTTTCTTACATTTTTTCCCATATTTCAGATATGTTTAAGGTTTTTGATTATTTTCTGGTTCTTCCGAAGGCGGAATCTCGGTACGATACTCTGCTTTTTGATCATTTATAGATCTTTTCTTCGGTTTTGTTTTTGGTTTGATCTTTTTTGCCGGATCAAAGCTGTCCAGTTTTTCTTCCAATAGGATAAGCCTTTTCGATAAAACGAATCCTTCTTTAAATACTTCTGCAAGGATATCCTTACAAAGAGTCAGTATTTCCTTGTTTAAAGATAATAATAATTCTTCATTTTCAGTCATTTTTTCTTCATTATTTTATTAATATTTGTAACTTTTAATTCATCAGGAAAAAGACGTAGATCAACGAATTTTTTATCACGGTTTATCCCAAGTCTTCCGATATTTTTCAGATGATCGATATATATCGTTTGAAGCATGTTGATCGTTATCTTATCAACCCTTGAATGTCTTTCCATCACCTCTTTATTCATCCAGATAACCCGGACGGATACAATATCATGCTGATTCACCAGGTAACGTTTCGCTTCGTTGATATCGTCTTTATTATGGAGTGTTTTCATCGGATAGAGTTCAAATGATGCTCCATCCACATTTGCCAGCCACCATCCATAGATGATTGGATTTGTGGTTTGTGTTACATCAATCATATTGTAATTTCTATAACTTTACAATTTTCTTCACATTTTTCACACCAAGTATTATCATATACAGAGTGTAGTATCCAATTTTGCGTCTCAACACTCCATTCCGCCCAAGCATCTTTCATCACATCATCGGAGCCACATTTGGCACAAATAATTTGAATTTTTTCATCAGCCATCTGTTTGTTTTTTTAATTCATTGATAAATTCATAAGGTATTATTACATCTTAGGCAATTCGTTATTATTTTCATTTGTTTTCTTGTTCAAGCAGTTCGTCTGCTATTTCGTAACAACGTTTGACTAATTCCTTCTGGTTGGCGACAAATATGGTGTCTTGTGTCGCACCTTGTGCTATCATTACTGCTGTCCAATAACGTTTAGATACACCTTTATATGTAACATTATGCTTGATATCATTTCTTCCCATATAGCCAGGTTCATTACTTGTTATCGGGAAAGCTGGTTTTTGCCCTAATTTACTCATTCTTCTTTTCCTTTCTCTGGTACATGTTCAACGGCTCCCCACTTTTCTAATAATGGATCAACATCATCGTTAATAGAATATCCTTTATCAAGCAAAACGGTTGCATTATGAAGTTGTTCTCTTGCAATCCCTTGTGCGAAGGATAGATTTTGCTGAAGGTTGTAATCAGCGTTCTGTAAGCATTCTAAAATTGTTATAGGCATAGTTGTTTAAATTAAGTATTCATTAAATGATTCTGATTCTTTTAATAACCTGATCATCTCCTGCGGAGATTGATGATCTGAATGGAATTTTATATCAACGTTTCTCGCCTGAACCAACTTCTGCATCCGATACATCGACTCTTCAACATCGGTAAAATTGTATGGATATGGTACCCGGTGGTCTTCTTTGACTCTTCGTTCGTGAAGTTCGACGATCTTACATATGATCCCGATCTTAAATATAGATCCCCATATACGGGAGTCTATTTGTTTACTTAGACCCGTTGTGTCAAGGATACAGTTTTTTGCTTTAAGAGCTTCTTTGTAAAGCATATCCCAGGCTAAATTTTCTCCCGGGACAGTATTATCACCGTATTTAATTCGATAGTCGTCAATACTAAATCGTTTAAATTCGATCTCTTTCTCTAAGGCTTTGGCAAACGTAGTTTTGCCAGAATACATGTTTCCTATTAAAATAATAGTTTTCATTTACTTGTTATTTAAAATGGTACCGGATCCTTTGGATCGAAAGGAGTATGTTCTTTTTCAATTTCTTTGTCTTTATTTACAGTTTTAGGTAATAATTTGATCTCTTTAAATACATTATAATCGAGATTACAAAACATATGGATCAACGCCTTTGAATCTTTATTGCCTGTCCCTCTCGATGCTGCCGCATCAACGATAAATAATCTTTCCAGGTTATCTCTTGCGTCTTCATGGTATTGAGATGTGAGATCTTTATGCATGGTCGGATAATTTACCAGAAGGACTACATTGGGAACCCGTTTGACAGCATCAGATCCTTTCAATGATAAAAGAGTAGGTCTGTAACCGGTAGCCAGGTTATCTTTCCTCATATGGTCTACCTTAAAGTGATGAAGGACGATAAACATCCCTTTGGTTCGCTGTTTGCATTCAAGGACTTTTCCCAGGACGTAATCCGTAAGTCCTGCAATATTATTTTCAAACCTGTCTTTATCTGTCAATGACAACAGGTTATCAATAACACATATGCAGAGTTTGTCTTCACGGTTTTTACCTTGTTTATCCGCACCCGAAGAGAATAATTCGAACTGGCTCATTGCCTCTTTTATGCTTACCGAGTTATCATAAAAATCAACATCATATTCTTTAAATTCTTTAAGATGGTCTTTGATTACCGGCCTTAACCCGATATCGAAATTCCTTCCTTTCAAATCCTCTGCGGATACAAATACTTTCGATGAACAATATCCTGCCAAGATATCAGATGAAGGATCTTCAAGGCTGAACCATTTTATCCCGATGTTTTCTCCATGGTTTTCCAAAAGTTTAAACAGCACTTCTGATACAAACTTAGTCTTTCCGTGCTTTGCTTCACCACCAACAAGGAATATCTTTGCAAATCCCCATGAAGCGATTGAATCAAGCCTGTCATGGCCTGTCTTATAGGTGAAATAGATTGCAGATTGAGGCCCGTCTTTATGCAGTATGGCCTCTTCGAACTTCTCTGCCACGGATAAAGCATCTTCTGTTACTTTTGTAAACCGGTTAATTCTTAGATCATTGAGTTTTTCTGTTACATCTTCAATTTGATCCAATGGATCAACAGTGTCTTCATACCCATCTTTTGTTCCGGAAGAGAAAATATTAATCAACTCTCTCTGGATATATTTCCGGTGTATTATATATGAATGAAAAAGAATATGTTTCGATGATGATATCCGGTTAATGAGGCATCCAATATAATACGGCCCGCCAACGAGATCCAGTTCACCTGTTGATCTAAGCTCTTCTACGACTGTTAATATATCGATTGGATGATCTTTCTCTTTCAACGAGAATATTGCCTTAAAGACGACCTGATGTGCTTCCTTATAGAAGAATTCAGGCTTGATGATCATAATAGCTTTTTTACAGTCTTTTGATTCGGCTTCGAGCATCAATGCACCCAGGATCACTTCTTCCAGGTCAACCGCCTGTGGTAGGATTTTAGAATGTTCTATAAATACTTCATTTACTGGACTTCTTTTTCGTTTTCTTTTTTCGGGTTCTTCTGCCATGTTTTCTCGAATTCTATTCGCTGTTTGGATAATTCGGATTGTGAAAACCCGGTGAATAAATAGTTATCCCGATCTCTATTCCCTTTGTTGATAGTGAATTCTTCGTTATAACGAGCTTTGGATATAAATTCTTCGAACGTATCCCGTTCTTCCCTTGCAATTTTCGGAAGATAATTCCTCTCTTCCATAAGTGCATAACGATAATTCCATTGATCGTGAAGAGAACGGAATTTTCCGAGAATGAATTTATATGTATATTTATCTCCATTCGGTTTTAATTCATCTCGTATCAGGTTACGCAACATAATGTAACCGGAACGAAGATCACCATCAGCAAATATTTGTTTTATATCTACGAGAAATTCTTCAAATGGTGGTATATCATCCATCTTTCATCTTTTGTTCTTTATAATGATCATCGGCATTATGCTCTCCGGCAAGACGTTTCCGTTGTTGTTCGTTTATCTCACCGGTACCACCGCATACATCGCATTTCTCACGGCCAGGAAGATGTTCTTTACATATTGGACAAAGGTCATAGTCTTCAGCTTCAGAATCGAATACATCGATCCCGCAACAAGAGATATGAACAAGTCCATCGTGACATTCAGGACAATCCATTATCATTTTGTCATTCCTATAATTAACTTCGGATCAATTTGAAGATATTGTTTGCTTTTGGGAGTCGGAAGGACATAGAACAGCTCTCTTGCGCCTGGATCATACTTAAAGATACTGTCTTCATAATGACCGATACCGGAGATAATATAAACTCCGGGAGTATAATGAGTCAGCCATAGTGAATCTACCCAGGTTATCTTGCAATTAACCGTATCTGATTTTTGTATTTTCACAACCTCTGCTTTGAAAGGATTAAACTCATACTTCAATGAGAGTGACCATCCGACAATGATTGCAACGACAATCAGGAATCCAATAAGCCATTTCAACCAGGCTTTTGATTTTCTTTCTTTTGGTGGTGTAAGATCATTCATTTCGATCTTGTCTTTTTCAATTTTTTCCATAATTTTTAATCTTTAATTAGTGATGAATGTTGAATATTCCATTGTTCAAGGCTCATTATGTATGAATACATCTGGCCTTCTTTCATTATTGTATCCCAATCCAAAGGATCTCCATTATATCCTGTCATATTGATATTTACACTGCATCTGATCCGAACCATAGCTTCTCCTTT
>JACNKI010000122.1 GCA_014382125.1 Bacteroidota bacterium
GCCATTTCAAGCCTTCTTTTATTGATGTCAGTTGCTATTACCTTGCAATTTTTATACTTCGCAAGTTTGATATGTAGAAGTCCTGATAAACCGGAGCCGAGAATAAGAAGCGTTTGTCCTTCCCCAATAGAAGCAAGTCTTTGTGCCCTGACAACACAGGCCAATGGTTCGATAAAAGTTGCCTGGTCATAACTCACATTGTCAGGCAACAGGTAGCAACCGTGCCTAACCAGCTCCTTTGGCACCAGGATGTATTCAGCAAATCCTCCGGGCAGTCTGTCTTTTACTGCACTGCATTGAGGATAATGTCCCTTTAAGCAATAACTGCATTTCAGGCAGGGTACCTTGGGCGCAATAAAAAGTCTCTCTCCTTTTTTGTATCTGGCTACTCCCTCACCGGTTTCCACAACCTCAACACCCACCTCATGGCCTTGAACAAGCGGAGCTCTTGGCAAACGGTACCACTCGACTATATCGCTGCCGCAGATTCCACAGGAGATAACTTTTACCAGCATCTCACCAGGACCGGGTGACGGGGTTGGAACCTCTTCGACCCGAATGTCGTTATTATTGAACCACATGGATACTTTCATGGTTCCTAAAGGATTATTTATTCTTTAATTCTGTATAGAGATCAAAAGCCTTTTCAGGAGTTTCATCGTCATGAACAATTGCTCTCAATGCCTGGAGCATGGCAATTGGGGCATCAGACTGGAAAACATTCCTGCCCATATCCACTCCGGCAGCACCCTCATTAATTGCATTGGAGGCCATTTTGAGAGCGTCCAATTCAGGGAGCTTTTTCCCGCCTGCGATCACAATCGGTACCGGGCATGAAGCTGTGACAGTCTCAAATCCTTCCGGGATATAATAGGTCTTAACATATTGGGCTCCCAGTTCGGCACAGATACGGGTTGCCAGTCTGAAATACTTGGCATCACGCACCATATCCTTCCCCACTGCGGTTACAGCAAGCGTAGGAATTCCATACCGCAGTCCCATATCCACCATTCTGGTCATGCTTAGGATGGTTTGATGTTCGTGCTCACTACCCACATAGACCTGTACAGCCATGGCACAGACATTCAAACGTATCGCGTCCTCTATATCCACTGCCAGGTCTTCATTGGAGAGCTCCCTCAGGATACTTGCGCCCCCTGGAACCCTAAGAACAATTGACTTCTGGGTATCTGGAGGAACCATCGTTCGCAAAGCACCACGGGTAATCATTAGTGTATCGGCATAGGGTATCAATGGAAGAATATTTACATCGATTCGTTCCAGTCCTGCCGTAGGTCCCAGAAAATAGCCATGATCAATAGCCAGCATGACTGTTTTTCCGCTTACCGGGTTGAAGATCCTGCTCAACCGGTTCTGCATTCCCCAGTCGAGGGAGTTTGAGCCTTTCAGAAAAAATTTTTCTGATGGTTGCGGCACATCACTATAAAATTGTTTTGGTGCATTGGGTCCGTCTATATCCGCCATGTTACATCTCCTTATATTTATATCATAGATGAATATTCTAATGCAAATATCGGTAATAGATCAAATATACTACTCATGATCCCGAAAATAAAAATTAATATTGGTATTTTTGCCACCTATACAATGCTTACTGTTTATTAATTCACAATTCTTATGATCACAGATAATTTTGTTTGTCGGCACAATGGTCCGAATGCCTCAGAGACCAAGGCCATGCTGGAGAAAATTGGCGTACAATCGCTTGATCAGCTCATTGATGAGACCGTTCCATCTTCCATACGGATGGACAAACCGATGGATCTTCCACAAGGGATGAATGAGTATGAATTTCTGAACCACCTGAAAGAGGTCGCCGCAAAAAACAAGATCTATAAAAGTTTTATCGGGATGGGTTATTACAACACCATCACCCCGGGAGTCATCCTCAGAAATATTCTTGAGAATCCAGGCTGGTATACAGCTTATACACCTTACCAGGCAGAAATCTCACAGGGGCGGCTGGAAGCGTTGCTCAACTTTCAGACGATGATATGTAGTCTTACTGGTCTTCCGATTGCCAATGCCTCCTTGTTAGATGAAGGTACATCAGCAGCCGAAGCGATGATCATGCTCTATAATTCCCGGAAACGGGCTGCTGTCAAACGAGGTGCAAACAAGCTTTTTGTTGCGGATGATCTATTCCCCCAAACAATTGATGTAGTCAAAACACGTGCTGTTCCGTTAGGCATTGAACTGGTCTTTGGTAAGCCCGATGAATTTTCGTTCACGGATGATTTTTTTGGCGCATTGATCCAGTATCCGAATCAATTTGGCGGGGTGACAGATTACCATGAGTTCGTTGAGAAAGCACATCAACACGAAACCGCAGTCGCAGTAGCCGCTGATATCATGAGCCTGGTTATGCTCACACCTCCGGGTGAGTGGGGAGCAGATGTCGTATTTGGATCCACACAACGATTTGGCATCCCGATGGGTTATGGTGGACCCCATGCAGCGTATTTCGCTACAAAAGAGGAGTTTAAACGTCATATCCCAGGCCGGATTATTGGTATCTCAGTCGATGCCAACGGAGAGCGGGCGTTACGGATGGCTTTGCAAACAAGAGAACAGCATATCAAACGGGAACGAGCCACTTCAAATATCTGTACATCGCAGGTATTGCTCGCTGTGATGGCCGGCATGTACGCGGTTTATCACGGTCCTCTTGGAATCAAACAGATCGCCCACCACATCAACATCCTCACCGGAATACTGGCAAAGGAAGTTGCAACGTATGGTTATCAGCAGCTCAATGCCTATTTCTTCGACACGCTCTACATCCGGATTCCTGAAGGTGTAAAGATGAATCATCTCCGGGAGATGGCATTGGAGCATGAAATCAACCTCCGTTATATTGATGATAACCATCTAGGTATCAGCGTGGATGAAACCACCACTCTTTCGGATATCAACTTGATCCTTAGTGTCTTTGCGAAGACAGCCGGGAGCGAGTTCTCGGAGTTTATCTGCAAACCCGAGGAGTGCCGGAAGATCAACACGATTCCAGAAGAGCTCACACGTAGATCGGAGATCCTGAAACAAGCTGTCTTCAACAGCTACCATTCTGAAACGGAGATGATGCGTTATATCAAGCGTCTTGAGATCAAAGACCTGGCTCTCAACCGTTCGATGATCCCTCTGGGTTCCTGTACCATGAAGTTAAATGCTGCTGTGGAAATGTTTGCCTTGAGCTGGCCGGAGTTTGGAAACATTCATCCGTTTGTTCCCAAAGAGCAGGTAGAAGGGTATCAATACCTGATCAATGAGTTGGAGAAACAGCTCTGTATTACAACAGGCTTTGATACTGTTTCCTTTATGCCTAACAGCGGCGCTTCCGGCGAATACACCGGCTTGCTGGTCATCCGCGAATACCATATTGACCGGGGTGAAGGTCACCGGAATGTGTGTTTGATCCCCTCCTCTGCTCACGGAACCAATCCTGCGAGTGCAGCCATGGCCGGAATGGAAATCGTGGTAATCAATTGTGATGAGAAAGGGAATATCGACATAAACGATCTGCGAGAGAAGGCGACCCAACACAAGGAGAATCTCTCCTCCCTGATGGTCACTTATCCTTCCACCCATGGAGTATTTGAAGAGGACATCCTGGAGATCTGCCGGATTATTCATGAGAATGGCGGGCAGGTATACATGGATGGTGCCAACATGAATGCGCAGGTTGGGCTAACTAATCCGGCTATCATAGGGGCTGACGTTTGCCACCTGAATCTTCATAAGACATTTGCCATCCCGCATGGTGGAGGTGGTCCCGGAGAAGGCCCGATTGCCGTTGCCAAGCACCTCTCTCCCTACCTTCCCAATCATGTGGTGGTTGAAACAGGAGGAAAAGAGGGCATTCACGCTGTTGCGTCCGGCCCCTATGGAAGTTCGTTGATCCTGACAATTTCATATGCGTACATCAAACTGATGGGTGAGCAAGGGCTTACCGAGGCAACTAAGATGGCTATCTTAAATGCAAATTATATCAAATCAGCTCTCGAACCTTACTATCCGATTCTTTATACGGGGAGCAAAGGATGGTGTGCACATGAGATGATTGTAGATTGCAACGGGATCGCGAAAGAGACAGGAATTAATGCTATCGATATTGCCAAGCGATTGATGGACTATGGGTTTCATGCTCCCACCGTGGCTTTCCCTGTTCATGGCACGCTAATGGTTGAACCAACCGAGAGCGAACCGTTATATGAGCTGGACCGGTTTAACAACGCGATGATCTCGATCAAAAAGGAGATTGATGAGATCCGGGCAGGAAAAGTAGATAAAGTAGAAAACGTGATCAAAAATGCACCCCATACAGTCAACATGGTATCTGCTGATGAGTGGACACTCCCCTATTCACGTCAGAAAGCAGCTTTCCCGGCAGAAGGACTGAAGGAGGACAAGTACTGGCCAACGGTTACACGGATTGATGATGCGTTTGGGGACCGGAATTTGGTGTGCTCCTGTGAAACGTGAGACGTAGGACGTGGGACGTGATACGTAGGACGTGAGACGTGGGACGTGGGACGTGGGACGTGGGACGTGGATTTAAGAATTAGTACAAAAAGATTTTGCTTTTCGTTGCATGGTTAGTAGTTGCGCGATTATATGTTCGTAATGCTCGAAATGTTGATCAAAGATAACTTTATCAATGTATCCACAGGCAAGAGAGAACTCAAGCCAGGTCTGAGTTTCAGATGCTTCCTGAACTGAATCAGTTAGTTTATGAATAAACGCAGCTAAATACCTTCTTTTATGCCATCCTTCGGCTAAGTTGCTACATACTGATCTTGATGATCTCCGGATTTGATCTGTTAAAGAATATTTCTCTTCTTTCGGGAACTTTTCAGACAATTTAAAAATGTCCATAGCGGATGAAAAACCAGCTTGATAGACTTTTAAATCTCTCACAGTTTTGGCGAATTCATAATCTCTTTTCATCATAATAATTTTGGGTTTTCCTCATTAATCCGAAAAATCCAAAAAAGTTATACATAAAAAGAAAAAAATCACGTCCCACGTCCTACGTCTTACGTCTTACGTTCTAAGATAAGAAGCTCCATTCATATCCACGATACAACCTGTCATGTATTCATTCCCGTCAGTGCCTAAGAGGAGGATGGCCCGGGCGATCTCTTCGGGTTGGGCGACACGGTTCAGGGGGCTCTGGCTTTCGATCTCTTTTCGCTTCTCTCCGGCGAGACTGGTGGTAGTCATATCGGTTTCGACAAAACCTGGAGCCAGGGTGAAAACATGGATCCCGTATTTTGCTAACGCTTTGGCCATACTCTGGCCGGTAGCATTCAGCCCGGCTTTCGCCGCGCCATAGGCCCAGGCAGTGGGTTCTCCACGGAAAGCGCCACGGGATGTGACATTGACAATTTTTCCGCCACCGGTTTTCATCATCTCCCTGGCCACCAGTTGCGACAGAAGTGCAGGCCCGGTGAGGTTGACGCGGATGGTTTTCTCCCAATAGTTCATGAAATCATCAAATGGCATCTTTTCCATATCGTTCTCTTCAAAGATCCCGGCATTGTTGACAAGGATATCGATCCGGCCATACTTTTCTATCACCTCCGAGACCATCTCCTTCAACTCAACTGGCTGAGCCATATCAGCTTGTACCATGGAGTGATTGGTTCCGGGGAGAGAATTCATGACAGATTCGGCTGCTTGTTTATTCTGATGGTAATGAACAGCGACCGTTGCTTTGGATTCGGCAAACAGCCTCGCTGTTGCTGCTCCGATCCCACGGGATGCCCCGGTAACGAGGACGATTTTGTTGTTGAATGATATTTCCATGCTGGATAATGGTGAATTAGTGAATTTGCGAATTGGTGAGTAATAAGAATTTTCTAGATATAATCGTTGAGAATCTCTTTTAGCTCTTCATAATCATAAGTAACGGGGAGTTCGGAGTGGTTGTTGATCACATTTTGCGGTGGGCGGAAGAGGATTCCAAAATCGGCCTGTTTTAACATGCTGATATCGTTATAGGAATCACCAAACGCGATAACCTTATATGTCAGACTTTGCAGGGCTTCGACCGTTTTGCGCTTGGGATCAGCCTGCCGGAGTTTGTAGCCGGTAATCCGGTTGGTTTCATCCATCTCGAGGTTGTGGCAGAAGAGTGTAGGCCGGCCCAGTTGTATCATCATTGGTTCAGCAAACTGCCTGAACGTATCGGAGACCACGATCAGTTGAGTCCGTTCTTTGATCCAGGCAATGAACTCCACAGCACCGGGGAGAGGTCGGATCTGAGCGATTACATCCTGGATGTCATGAAGTTTCAGTCCATGCTCATCCAGGATCTTCATGCGGTAGTGCATCAGCTTGTCATAGTCGGGTTCGTCGCGGGTGGTGCGTCGAAGTTCAGGGATACCTGTTTTTTCAGCCACGTTGATCCACACTTCGGGAACAAAGACGCCTTCGAGATCAGAGCAAACTATATACATGAATTACGATTTACGAATTACGAATTACGATTTTATTGGCAAGTGATGAATGAGATTTTTAGATCCTGTCAGGGCAAATATAGTGATTGCCGGTAAATTTCACTATTTAATGACCAGTGTTTATGGACTGTGAATGACAAACCGTGGGCCGTAGAGTATGACCCGATTTTCAATGGATGACGTTCGATATTCCCTTCATGTAGGTTCGGTCATCATACCGAGCTCCTCTAAGGCTCCTCTAAGTCTCCTCTAAGGTTGCTCTAAGATTTTTTAAATTCTGCATCTGTAACTAAGGAAGGATTTCTTCCAATCCGGGGGTTGTGCATCTATGTAGAAATGCAAAAATAACCATTTCATTTTATGCGACCAAGTTAATTAATATTTATTGTGCTCATGGCTCGGTGCTGGATGCTGGATGAAGGATACCGGGTACCGGATGAATGAAGATTTTGGATTGAATAATTTCCGCTTCTTATTTCAGAAGGTTTCCAGCAAATAGTTTTTGAAGGCTTCGTAGCTGTTCTCGAGGTTTGAAACATGTTCAGACAGATGGTCAATCCCTTCCAGGCTTGGTGGGAGTTCCGGTTCAATCTGGAGGATTTTTTCGATCTCTTCCGGGAATTTAGCCGGATGAGCTGTCTCTAAAGAGACACAAAGCTGGCCGGCTGAATCGTTTTCCGGAATTGATTTCAGGTATTCCAACAAGCCGGCCCATCCTACTGCTCCGTGAGGTTCCAACAACAGTTCATATTGCCGATAAGCATCTGCAATCGTCTGCCGGGTCTGATCATCCGAGATGCTGACTGACCATAACTCGTTTCGCATCTCCTCCATACTGGCATCCTTGTGAATGGTCCCCTTTTCGTCCATCATCCCGCCATAGAGAGCGATCAGCCGGGCCAGATTACTCGGATGGCCGACATTCATAGCGCTGGAGATACAGTTCCGCGAGGGTTCAATTTTCTCGTAAATTCCGGAATTGAGATAAGTTGGGAACTCATCGTTTTCATTGGTTGCGATCACAAATTTCTTTACCGGAAGGCCCATTTTCATCGCTAAAACGCCTCCCATCATGTCACCAAAATTACCTGAAGGGACTGAAAACACCGCTTTTTCATCATGATCCCGGTCGTGAAGCCTGGCATAGGCATAGAAGTAATAGACAATTTGAGGGACGAGCCGTCCAATGTTGATGGAGTTGGCTGAAGAGAGCGGCAGATGTATCAGATCGGAATCGGCAAAAGCCTCTTTCACCAGAGCCTGGCAGTCGTCAAATTTAGCATCCAGAGCCAGGACGCGGACATTCTTTCCCAATGTGGTCATCTGTTTTCGTTGACGGGCTGTTACTTCACCCTCCGGAAAAAGAACCACGATATCGATATTATCCAGTTTATAGAAAGCATTGGCCACAGCGCTTCCGGTATCTCCTGATGTAGCAGTCAGAATAAGTAGTTTCCGGTTTTCCTTCTTCAGGTAGTATTGCATCAGGCGACCCATCATGCGGGCGGCAAAATCCTTGAAGGAGGCAGTAGGCCCCTGATCCAGTCGCATCACATAGTTCCGGTCACAAATATATTCCAGAGGCACCTCATAATCGTAGGCATCTTTCACAATCGTCATCAGATCATCATCCGGAATTTCTCCAGCGAGGAACCGATGCGTTACCTCAAAAGCAATCTGATAGTATGGTTTCTCAGCAAATGCGTAGATCTCTTCCAGGGGAATGATCGGAATGGTCATAGGCATGTAGAGTCCCTTATCGGGAGCCTGCCCTTTCAGCAATGCCTGGCTGAATGAGACCAGTTCAGCATTCAGATTGGTGGAATAGAACATGTTTTTATTTACCAAAAGTGTCAAAAGCTTCAGTCAGATCAGCAATGAGGTCTTCATCATCTTCAATGCCAATAGAAAATCGAATTAGTGAGGGGGAGATCCCTGCCTTGCGCATCTCCTCTTCTCCCAAAACTGAATGGGTTGTAGAAGCCGGATGCGTTACAATGGATTTATTGGTTCCCAGGTGTGTAGCATGAGTGAAAACCTTCAGGGCATCGATGAACTTCGTCGCATCTTCGTATGATCCTTTCATTTCGAATGACATCAACGAGCTGCATCCTTTCATCTGGGGTTTGATCAGTTTATGATACGGATTGGATTCAAGACCTGGGTAGTTCACATAGTTCACTTTATCGTGACCTTCCAGAAATGTGGCAACGACCATGGCATTATGACAATGACGGTCCATCCGAAGTGCCAGGGTTTCGAGGCCGTTGAGATTCAACCAGGCGTTCAAAGGAGCCATTGAAGGCCCCAGGTACCTGATGCCGTTCTGTCGGATTCCTTCCACGATCTCTTTGGGTCCACAGATAATTCCTCCTAAACTTGTCGCATTTCCGCAGATATATTTTGTTGTGGAGTGAATCACCATATCGGCTCCAAGCAATATTGGCTGCTGTAACGCTGGGGTAGCAATAGTATTGTCTACAACGAGTGGCAGGTTATGCGCTTTTGCCAGGGTTGACAGGGCTGGAATATCGGCGATAAAGAGGGCTGGATTACTGGGTGTCTCTACAAACAAGAATTTTGTCTGCGGTGTGATCGCAGCTGCCCAGGCATCAACGGAATCTGGTTGTGTCACCCAGTTCACTTTTGTTCCCATCCGGGGTAATCCTATATCAAACAGACCAAACGTTCCACCGTACACACGGTTGGAAGATACCACCTCGTCTCCGGGTTCCAGCAAGTGGTGGCAAAGCAGAAAAATTGCTGCCATTCCGGATGCTGCTGCAATAGCAGATTCCGTATTTTCCAGGTCTGCCATGCGTCTTTCGAAGGCATCTACTGTCGGGTTATCCCATCTCCCATAGGTATAGCCTGGCTTATCCCCGGAAAAAATCTCGGCTGCCTCCCGGGCATCCTCATAGGGATAGGCGACCGACTGATAAATCGGTACTGACATTGATTCAGGGTGAAATTTGATCTCTCCTGCATGCATTGCTTTGGTTGTGAATCCTTTAGTTGGCATTGGCTCTTGAATTTTTAGTGTATACTGTTTTTAGCTGGTCAATAAATATGTTACTGCAAAAATAGATATATGATTTGAGAAAATCACTTGATCAGGATTTCCTTAACAGAGAAGATGATGCCCCTCCCGCTGAATATTCAGGCGCAGTCACATTCACTTCTTTCCCATCCAGCACAGCGAGTGCCTGGTCCAGATCCCGGATCACATCCTCCGGATGTTCTGCGCCTACACAGAGCCGGATCAGGTTTGCCGGGATGTTCGCCAGCTTCCTGCCCTCTTCGCCCTGCTGAGAGTGAGTAGAGATAGCAGGGATGGTTGCGATGGATTTGATACGGCCCAGGTCTGTGCCTCTCCAGATTCGTG
>JACNKI010000032.1 GCA_014382125.1 Bacteroidota bacterium
TGAGGGCATCTTTTATTTGCCTCTCGATACGCCCGGTAATGCCCGGCGATGGGTCAGGATTCTAAAGCCAAAACTGGTCTTCTTCATCAAGTATGAATACTGGTTTAATTTTCTTGGCGAGTTAAACCGGCAAAATATCCCGGTTTTTATTATTTCAGCGATCTTTCACAGGAATCAACCTTTTTTTAAAGGTTATGGTGAATGGTTCCGGAAGCAACTGAAAAATATCTCCTGGTTTTTTATACAGAGCGAAGAGGCGAAGGATCTGATAGAGTCGCTGGGAATAAAGCACTATACTATTACAGGCGATACCCGTTTCGACCGGGTATATGAAATCACACAACAACAGAGATCATTCCCGGAGATTGAGAAATTTAGAGGTGATACCAGGATTTTTCTGGGAGGAAGCACATGGGAGCCCGATGAAGCCATGATCCTGGATTTGATCGGCCAGAATCATCCCGACCTCAAATTCATCATTGCACCTCATGAGGTTCATCCATCGCGTATCTTAGAACTCAAATCACGCATTGAAGATTCGGGATCCGGGATCCGGGATCCGGGACCAATTCTCTTATACAGTAAACTGACTTCTGAAAACGCTGCTTCTGCCAGGATCCTGATACTCGATTCCATCGGCATACTGGCACATCTTTATCAATATGCGACATTTTCGATGATTGGTGGCGGCTTTGGAGTTAGCATCCACAACACCCTGGAGGCGGCGGCTTTTGGGAACCCGGTGATGTTTGGCCCAAACTACAGGAAATTCACTGAGGCGTGTGATCTGATCAGTCTGGGCGGAGCGTTTTGCATTAACCGTTCCGCCGACCTGAGTCAAATTGTCAGCAAACTTCTGAAGGATACTGAAGAACTCAGTCGTGTTTCGAACATCAGCAGGACATATGTAGAGAATGGCCGTGGCGCCACTAACCGGATTCTGCAGGGCATTCAGAACCTGGGATTTATTGCACCTTCTCAATCAAAGCATTAATTGTGGGATCTCGCTGGGTTATCGGAGACATCCATGGGTGTATCGCTACATTCCAGGCTATGCTGGAGAAGGAGATCGGCTTGCAACCAGACGACACCTTGTTTTTACTGGGAGACCTCATCGACCGGGGACCCGACAGCAAAGCAGTCATCGATTATGCCCTCCGGCTTCAGGAACAAGCATATGATGTCAGATCCATCAAAGGCAATCATGAATTTATGCTTCTCGACGCGATCAGATCAGAAAGACAATATATTCTCTGGATGAGAAATGCCGGGATGACCACCTTACGTGATTTCGGAATTGATGTGGAACGTTACCCGGGGCCTGAAGGTGTCAGGCGGATCCCGGCCCGGTACCTTGACTTTTTTCAACAGATGCCATACTATATTGAAAGCGAAGGATTTTTTCTGGTCCACGCTGGATTAAATCCCGAGTGCCTGCATCCGCTTGATGATACCGATACAATGATCTGGACACGGAAGGAGGCGTATCATTCGGATTTTCTGAAAGGAAGAAAACTGATTCATGGGCACACCCCTCTTCACCGGGAGGAGATACTCAGACAGCTGTCAGACAGAGATACCCAGATCTATAATCTGGATGGAGGATGTCTCTATTGTGACTTCCCTGGATTGGGAAACCTGGTCGCTATGAATCTGGATAGTGGTGAATCCCGGATGGTTCGGAATCTGGAATAAATTTGTTGTTGATTGTAAAAATACCGGGATTATTATGTAAGTTTGTTACATCGAAAAATAGTGTACAATCTAAATCTAACATCATGAAAAAACAGAAACTTTTATCTTTTGGAATCATTGCGGTTTTAGCAGCATTCGTAATCGCCGGATGTTCTCCCGTCACACTTACCTCATGGAAAAATCCCAAAGAGAATGAGCAAATCAGCAAGGTCGTGGTTTGGGGAATGTTCAAGAAACTTGAATATGAAAAACCGTTTGAAGATGCGATGGTCCAGTATTTCAACACAAAGGGATTAAAAGCCATTGCCGCTCTGGATTTAATCGATCCGACCAAGAAATATGAGTATACAGAGCTGGAACGGATCGTGGATAGTGTCGGCGCAGATGCGGTTGTGATCTTTGCTTACAAAGGAACAGATAAAGAGAAAGATTATGTACCTCCTACAACGACAATGTTCCCCAGCTATCCTCCCTACTACATGAACTACTACGGTTATTATAATTATAACTACCCATATTATGGGCCGGGATATTATGGACCTGGATACAATATGGTAACCACAGGAGGGTATTGGACCACTACTACAATCGTTAACCTGACCGCAAATCTTTATGGTAATAAAAAGGATGAAATTTTATGGACCGCATCGGTCTCGATAACTAACGCGAACTATATTGACCAGGCAGGAACCGACATTGCAAAAAGTATTTACCAGGACTGGCTCAAGGATAATCTCCTGAAATAGTTATTAAGACGACCGGGACAGATTTCCTGAACATATTCGAGCAGCAGTAGGGGCGACCGGACCGGTCGCCCCTACTGCTCTTTCGTCCAAACAAACGACTGGTCCCGCAGCACCGGTTCAAAACCGGTTTCGCGGATAGCATTCTGGATGCCTTCAGCATTAAATTTGCAGGAGGCACCGGCTTCGGATACGACATTCTCTTCGATCATAATACTACCAAAATCATTGGCGCCTGCGTGAAGGCAAAGTTGTGCCGTATCTTTCCCAACCGTGAGCCAGGAAGCCTGGATGTTTGGGACATTGGGTAACATGATCCGGCAGATAGCAATCATGCGGATATACTCTTCCGGGGTGACTCTATTTGTAATCCCGGATTTTTCCTTCAACACTGTATTTTCATCCTGGAAAGGCCATGGTACAAAGTTCAGGAAGCCTTTATGCCCGGACGGCTTTTCTGATTGAACACTCCTGATCGCAATCAGGTGCTCCAGCCGTTCTTCCATCGTTTCGATATGGCCAAACATCATGGTCGCAGAGGTGGTCAGATCCAACTGATGTGCTGCACGCATAACATCCAGCCATTCAGCCGTTGTGCATTTAGCAGGAGAGAGTTCTTTGCGTATCCGGTCGACCAGGATTTCTGCACCCGCGCCGGGCAAACTTGTCAGGCCTGCTTCCACCAGTTGTTGAAGCACTTCTTTGCAGGCCATTTGCTCCAATTGTGCCAGGTGAACTATCTCCGGAGGTCCCAGTGCATGTAACCGCAGATCGGGATAGTTTTGTTTCAGGTCCCGAAAGAGCTGGATATAGAACTCTATTCCCAGTTTCGGATGCATGCCGCCCTGGAGAAGCAGCTGGTTACCACCCAGTTTTTGCATCTCTTCGATCTTCCGGATGTAATCATCAAGGGAAGTGATGTAAGCATCGGAGCTGGCTGATGTACGATAGAAGTTGCAAAATTTACAGCCGGAGAGACAGATATTGGTGATGTTGACATTACGGTCGATGATCCAGGTCACATGGGTGTTGGGGTGGTGTTTCTTCCTTAACTCATGACCGATATACATCAGTCCTGCAAGCGGGTAACGATCCACTAATTTTAATCCCTCCTGTAACTCGAGAAATTCCATGGCCAGCGCCTTCTCAGCGATCTGATTCAGAGTCAACATTTCCGGCTGTTTTTTTTCTAACTTTGCAATCTTTACAGTTCAAAAATACGAAAAATCATGCATCCAAAGATTGTACTCCAATCGAAGCTGAAAGCCGGCGATAACCTGATTATTTTTATCAGTTCAACACGAAAAATCCCAACTGGTCTGTTCACAACCGAGGAAAAAACGTTTATCAAAGAGCAGCGGGCCAAAAAGATTGAGATGATCCCTTTTCACCGGTATAAGCATTGGGTGCTGGTACAGTTCGTCCCGAAAGAGAAGGACTCAGCCAAGCGGAAAGAGTTATGCAGGAAAGCTGGAGACAAGGTACAGGCGTTCCTTAACGATCAGAAACTCAAGCGATCCACCCTGTTTGATGTAGAATCACGTTCCGATGAATCGTTAGCGCTGGCAGAAGGCATGGTTCTGGGAAGTTACCAGTTTCTAAAATATAAAACGGAGAAAGAAGGGATGCATACGCTCCGGGAGATCGCAATCTTTTCTGATTGCATCTCAAAAAATACACTTGCTGAGCTGAATGCCACACTGGATGGAGTTGCGTTTACGAGAGATCTTGTCAACGAACCTAATTCGTTTCTTACGGCTCCTGCTTTTGCCCGCGAGATTGAAAAGAAGGTGAAAGAGGCTGGTATCAGTATAGAGGTGTTAAACAAGAAGAAGATAGAAGCATTACAGATGGGAGGTATCCTGGGCGTAAACAAAGGGAGCCATGAGCCTCCGGTCTTTATCATCCTGGAGCATAAACCTGAAAAAGCAATCAACAAAAAACCATTGATCTTAATCGGAAAAGGTATTGTGTACGACACAGGAGGAATGAACCTGAAGACGGGAAATTTCATGGAGAATATGAAGACCGACATGGCTGGCGGAGCAGCTGTTGCCGGCACCCTGTTTGCTCTTGCCACGGCCGGACTCCCTTATCATGTCATCGGCCTGATTCCGGCAACGGATAACCGCCCGGGACCGAAAGCAATTGTGTCGGGAGATGTGCTGCGGATGGAAAACGGAATGACTGTTGAGGTGGTCAATACGGATGCTGAAGGGCGCCTGATTCTTGCTGATGCACTGAGCTATGCAAAACGATATGAACCGGCCCTGACTATCGACATGGCCACATTGACCGGATCTGCTGTCAGAGCGCTGGGACAAAAAGCTATGGCCGGGATGCAATCAAACGCCAAAAAAGAGCATCAGCTTCTTCTGGATTGCGGATTTGAGGTCTTTGAACGCATCGTGGAGTTGCCTCTATGGGATGATTATGGTGAAGGATTGAAATCGGAAGTGGCAGATATAAAGAATATCGGTGGCCCGGAAGCTGGAGCTATCACAGCCGGAAAATTCCTTCAGCGGTTTACTGATTATCCATTCATTCACCTCGATATTGCAGGCCCATGCTTTCTTGACAAACGTGATTCCTACCGCGGACAGGGAGGAACAGGCGTCGGGGTCAGGTTGATCGTTGAATTCATTAAAAAAAGAATGAAATAATTTTAACAAATATATTTTTCGTTTCACATTTCACGATTCACGATAAAACATGGAAAAAACTTCAGATAACAGTAAGCGCATCCGGGTCGGAATTTCTCATGGTGATTTTAACGGAATCAGCTATGAGATCATCATCAAAGCAATTCAGGATCAGCGAATGCTGGAAACCTGTACAGTGATTATATATGGATCATCGAAGATCGCATCCTATTACAAGAAGCTGATGAATCTGGATGATATTAATTTCAATGTCATCAAGAAACCGGAACAGGCCCAACCGCGACACCCGAACATCATCAACATCGTGGAGGAAGAGGTAAAAATAGATATTGGATGTGTTACATCCATTGCCGGCGAACTTGCTTATAAGTCGCTGGAGATGGCGATGGATGATCTGTTAAATGAGAAGATAGACATCCTGGTAACAGCTCCGATCAATAAAAACAACATTCAGTCCGAGAAGTTCACATTCCCCGGTCATACAGAATATCTGGCAAGCAAGTGTAACAAGGAGGATTTCTTGATGCTGATGGTGAGCCACGACTTCAGGATTGGTGTGGTTACCGGTCATATTCCTCTGGCAGATGTACCCGAGCATTTATCCAAAGAGCTGATTTTCAGGAAGATCACGATTTTAAATGAATCCTTGAAACAGGATTTCGGGGTGATTAAGCCAAAGATTGCTCTCCTGGCGTTGAATCCACATGCAGGAGATGAAGGATTGATTGGCAAGGAGGATCAGGAGGTCATCAAGCCCGCGATCGCTGAAGCCTTTTCGGAAGGCATCCTTGCCTATGGTCCGTATCCGTCCGACGGTTTCTTCGGTTCTTCCGACTTTCATGAATTCGATGGCGTTTTGGCTATGTACCACGACCAGGGGATGGTACCATTCAAGCTGTTATCTTTTAGCGAGGGAGTAAACTATACTGCCGGTCTGCCTGTGGTTCGAACCTCACCGGCACACGGAACGGCGTATGATATTGCTGGTAAAAATGAGGCGAATCCCCAGGCATTCCGAAGCGCCCTTTTTCAGGGCTGCGACATATTCAACAACCGGAAGCAATTCAAGGAGCTGAGGAAGAACCAGTTGGATACGGACAAGTCACAGCAGGAAAACAATAACCAATGACACAAACCAAGTATACAGCCAGTAAAATTGCTCAGATCACAAACGGGAAACTGATAACCTCCGGGGAAAAGGACCTTGTTATTCGCGATCTGATGATTGATAGCCGACATCAGGTTGGCGATCCGGAAGAGTCTATGTTTATTGCACTTGTAAGCCCCAGGAACGATGGGCACAAGTATATCAGAGAGCTGGTTAATAGAGGGGTAAGATGCTTTCTGGTTAGCAGTTTGCCGGATGAGGTTCAAGGTTCAAAGTTCAAGGTTCAAGGTTCAAGGTTCAATCATCAAGTATCGAGTACCGAGCAGCGAGCACCGAGCACCGAGTACCGAGCACCGAGTACCGGGCAACCAACCTTTATCCTGGTTCCCGACACATTGGCTGCTCTTCAGAAACTGGCTGCATTCCATCGGAGAGAGTTTGATTATCCCGTTGTCGCTGTTACCGGGAGTAATGGAAAAACCATTGTGAAGGAATGGCTTTATCAGATCCTTTCACCTGATTTTAAAGTGATTCGAAGTCCCAAAAGCTACAATTCCCAAATTGGCGTTCCCTTGTCGATTTGGAACATGGAAACCCAATACAACCTGGCCATCATTGAAGCAGGAATCTCACAGCCAGGAGAAATGGAGAAGCTGGAGGAGATTATCTACCCTACGATCGGTATATTCACGATGATCGGGCCGGCTCATGATGAATTGTTCAGTGACGATGCCGAGAAAGTAACCGAGAAACTGAAACTCTTCAGGAACGTTGAAATATTAATCTACAATTCAGATTATCAAATCATCACTAACCAACTGGATCATTCACCTGATTTTGCGAACCTGAAAACATTCACCTGGGGAGAACGGGATACAGATGATCTGAGGATTCAACGCATCGTCAAAGAGGAGAACCAGACTACCATTCGGGGCTCCTTTCAAGAGAAAGAGATAGAGATTACCATACCATTCATTGATAACGCCTCTATTGACAACGCTATTCACTGCTGGGCGCTGATTCAAGTTCAAAGTTCAAGGTTCAAGACTCAAGAAAAGAGGGACGAGGGACGAAGGTCAAAGGTCGAGGATCCTGTATCCAGCATCAAGCATCCAGGATCCAGTATCGCGTATCGCTTTAAAAACCTGACTCCAGTCGCCATGCGCCTGGAGCTGAAGGAGGCGATCAACTCCTGTTCGTTAATCAACGACAGTTATAACTCCGATATCAACTCACTCAGTATCGCCCTGGATTTCCTTATGCAGCAAAATCAGCACAAGAACAAGACACTCATCCTTTCCGACATTCTGCAAACCGGCCGGGATCAGGAGGAGTTTTACAGGGAGGTTGCACGGATTGTCACATCCCGTGAGGTCGACAGAATTATTGGGATCGGTCCGGAACTATTCCGTTACCAGGAAATGTTCCCGATGAAGCGTGTCTTTTATGAAACCACGGAAGATTTTCTTATTCAATTCCCACTCTCCTCATTTCGCGATGAGAGCATTTTGTTGAAAGGGGCCCGGAAGTTCGGATTTGAACAGATCAGCCAGGCTCTTCAGCAAAAGGCTCACGAGACGATCCTGGAGATCAACCTGCAGGCACTGGTTCATAACCTCAATTATTTCCGTGCTAAATTGAATCCAGGCGTGAAGATAATGGCGATGGTTAAAGCATTCTCATATGGAAGCGGCAGCTTTGAGATTGCGAACCTGTTGCAGTTTCACCGGGCCGACTACCTCGCCGTTGCCTATACGGATGAAGGGGTTGAGCTTCGGAAGGCAGATATCACGCTTCCGATTATGGTAATGAGCCCGGAAGACCAGAGTCTGGATTCCCTGCTAGCCTGGAATCTGGAACCTGAAATCTATAGCCTGCGGATCCTCCATATGCTGGAAGAGGCGATTGAGCGAAATTACAACTCTTCTCAGGGCGTTGTCAGGATCCATATCAAACTGGATACAGGAATGCACCGCCTGGGCTTTGGTCCTCAGGATCTCGATGCATTGACAGAGGTCGTGAAACAGAATCCCAGATTGCATATCCAGTCCATCTTCTCCCACCTGGCAGCCAGTGAGGCAAAAGGACACGATTCATTCACAACAGATCAGGTTAACCGGTTTCGCAAGATGAGTGAAGCAATTACACGGGAACTGGATTACCCTGTCTTGCTGCATATCCTTAACTCAGCCGGGATCAGCCGCTTCCCGGAAATCCAGTTTGACATGGTCAGATCCGGCATCGGACTTTACGGGATTGGATATAACAGGGAAGAGCAGAAGCGGCTACGCAATGTAACTACATTGAGGACCGTGATCGTTCAGATCAAGGAGGTAAAGAGAGGTGAAACGGTCGGATATAACCGGGCGGGCAAGGCCGGGAAAGATACGACTATTGCTGTTGTTCCTGTCGGCTATGCCGACGGATTGAACCGGAAGCTGGGTAATCGCATCGGACATATGATGGTAAAAGGCCACCCGGCGCCAATTATCGGGAACATATGCATGGATCTCTGCATGCTGGATATTACGGAGGTTCTGGCTGCCGGCAAGGAGGTAGAAGAGGGAGATCAGGTGATCGTGTTTGGTAATCAGCTTCCGGTTTCCGAATTGGCAAAAATACTCGACACGATTCCATATGAGATCATGACCGGTATCTCACGGAGAGTGAAACGGATCTACTTTTATGAGTGATGAGTAAAAACACAATTTTATGAACCAGAAACTCAGTATTCTGATCCCGGCTTACAACGAGGAAAAAACCATCGCGATCATCCTCGACAAAGTGCTGGCCGTCAAGCTTCCCGATAACCTCGATCGCGAGATCATCATCATCAATGATGCGTCGACGGATGATACGAAAAAGGTAGTTGAGGAGTATATAGAAAAGTCCACGGTCCGCAGTCCGCAGTCCACAATCAAGTCATACAGTCATCCAGTCATCCAGAATCCAGCATCCAGCATCCAACTTCACAATCAACCTAAAAACCAGGGCAAAGGAGCAGCCCTGCACAAAGGTATCGAGCTTGCTACAGGCGATTTTATCGTGATCCAGGATGCCGACCTGGAGTATGATCCCGAAGAGTTCAATGTTCTGCTGAAACCCATGCTGAGTGGGGTGGCTGACGTGGTGTACGGCTCCCGGTTTATGGGGGGCAGACCGCACCGGATTCTCTTCTTCTGGCACTCCATCGGAAACAAGATCCTCACCTTCATTTCTAACTTGTTTACTAACCTCAACCTCACCGACATGGAGACATGTTACAAACTCTTCCGGGCCGAATACCTGAAGAAGATCTATTTCAAAGAGAAACGGTTTGGTTTTGAACCGGAGGTCACTTCAAAAATTTCCCGTTTTCCCGGGATCCGGATCTATGAAGTAGGGATCTCATACTACGGCCGAACATACGAAGAGGGTAAGAAGATCACCATGAAAGATGCTCTCCGTGCCGTCGTTTGCTTGATTAAGTACAACCTTTTTAACCGGAAATATTTGAAGCAGGGTTAGCATGTTGGTAAGAAAAACATTCAAACCTGTCTCCCTGATCGCATTCCTGATTCTTTCCGGATGTATTATTTATGG
>JACNKI010000172.1 GCA_014382125.1 Bacteroidota bacterium
TATACTCTGATGGTCACCTTTATCGGATTTGATTCGCTGGTGATCCCGATGACAATCAAGGCCGGTGATCTGATCACGAAGAAGCTTTATCTCAAACAGAGTACAGTGAAGCTTGGTGAGGTCATGGTTTCGGCTGCACGACAGGACAAGCAACGCGAGACTCAGATATCCGTCATTAAAGTTACCCCGAAAGAGATCCAGAAGATCCCCTCTATTGGTGGGCAACCCGATCTGGCTCAATACCTGGCTGTGCTCCCAGGCGTTATCTTCTCTGGCGACCAGGGTGGTCAGCTCTACATTCGTGGAGGACCCCCGGTACAAAATAAGGTGTTATATGACGGAATGATTGTCTATAATCCGTTTCACTCGATCGGCCTTTTCTCCGTATTTGATGTGGATATCCTGAAGAATGTTGATGTCTTTACAGGTGGATTCAATGCCGACCATGGTGGCCGGATCTCCTCTATCATGGATATTTCGACCCGCGACGGGAACAAGAAACGCTTTGCCGGAAAATTTGACATCAGCACATTCGGAGCTAAGGTACTACTTGAAGGGCCGATTGCCAGACAGAAAACCAATAATTCGGCCAGCGCCTCTTTTATCATCTCCGTAAAAAACTCATACCTGGATAAAAGCTCAGAAATTTTCTACACATACATCGACCAGGAACTTCCTTACAGCTACCTCGATCTCTATGGGAAGATCTCCATAAACTCCCCCAAAGGAAGCAAGGTTAGCCTCTTTGGTTTCAACTTCTCGGATGATGCCCGCTTGAAGGGATACAATTATGACAACTCCGTGATCTCAGAGGTTCCGGTTAGCTATAGCTGGGACTCATACGGAGGTGGCGGAAATTTCGTCGTTGTCCCCGGAAGGTCCGCGGTATTGATCGAAGGGAACTTTGCCTATTCACATTACAAGGTGCGAATGGATGAACCCAACAGGGCTCCCCGGTCTTCCAGCATCTCCGGATTCAACGGCGGTCTTCAGTTCTCCTATTTTTTCGGAAAGAATTCTCTGAAATATGGCCTGGACCTCTCCGGATATAAAACGGTATTCGATTTCTACAACAGTGTCAACCGGCCTATTGCTATCACTCAGAACACAACTGAGGTCGATCTCTTTGTGAAATTCAAATGGATCGCGGGTAAATTTATCATTGAACCGGGATTCCGTGCCCAGTACTATGCGTCTCTCTCAACGCTTTCACCTGAACCCCGGCTGGCTATAAAATTTAACGCAAGCGAAAACTTTAGGTTGAAAGCTGCAGGAGGGTATTACACACAAAACCTGATCAGCACCACCAACGATCTGGATGTTGTTAACCTTTTTTACGGATTCCTGAGCGGACCGGAGAATTTACCTAAAGAGTTTAACGGGAAAGAGGTGAAGAACAAACTGCAACAGGCCTGGCATGCTGTTTTTGGAGTGGAGTGGGATATCACTGATAATCTTTCCATCAATGTAGAAGGATATTACAAATACTACCCGCAGCTAACCAATCTCAACAGGAACAAGTTGTTTGAAGATAACGAAGCCAACGCCGATCAACCCGATTACCTGAAGAAAGATTTCATTGTCGAAACGGGAGATGCAGAGGGAGTCGACATCTCACTGAAGTATGATATCCGTAACTTCCAATTCTGGGGAACCTACTCGCTGGGATATATCCACAGAAACGATGGTATTTCAACCTTTGTCCCGCCGTACGACCGGCGACACAATATCAACCTGATGGGAACTTACAACTTTGGCAGGCGAGCAACCTGGGAAGTGAACCTCCGTTTCAACTATGGTTCCGGATTTCCATTTACTCCCACGCAGGGGTATTACGAACAAATCTTTTTTTCCAATATAGGGACCTCAGTTACAACAGTAAATGGCTCATTGGGAATCCTTTACGGAGATTACAACTCGCACAGGTTACCCTATTACAGTCGTCTGGATATCGATTTTAAAAAAACATTCCATTTTGGGAAACGGATGAAACTGGAAGTTGACCTGAGTGTAACTAATGTGTTGAATGAGAAGAATGTTTTTTACGTAGACCGCGTTACCAATACCGTCGTATACCAGCTGCCGATTCTCCCCAGCCTTGGATTAAGTTTTTCCTTCTAACCTATTAACTGGCCATACACATTAGATAACGGGGCTGATCTTCTCTATATATCTGCGATCTTTACCCGGCCTTAAGGGCTGTCAGACTTTACAAAATTCTTTTCCCGTTCAGTAAGCTCCCTGATAACTTTCTCATAGAGTTTGAGAAACACTTCCGGATCATCCCGGTAATATTCAAGATTCTGCTGATAGCATTTTCGGGAAATCCTGAATTTCTTAAACAGACCCGCGTAATAAAAAGCAGCGTGTGGTGCTGCATCGATTCCTCTGTTCCGTTCAATTACCAAAGCTGCCTCAATGATGTGCACGTCTGCAAGAATCAATACCATCTGCTTTTCAGGAATGATGGAGTCGGGAGGATTCACTTGAATCTCCACCGGCTGTTGATCTGTCGAGCATGCGAAAAAAAGAAACAGCGAGATGAAAAGGAAACTATTTTTCATTGAATTATTTCTTCCGGGAAGCATACTCTTCGTTCAGCTGATCCAGCACCTGGCGTGTGATATCGAGACTGTCACTGGCAACCAGGATCTCACCGGCGGTTCGGAAGGCCAGGATGTAGTTGTATTGATAATCCCTGTTGAACCGAAGCAGAAAATTGTTGACGGTATCAAGCAACTGGATATTCATGTTGAATTCCTGTTCAGCTATCAGCTGCGTATATCTATCTTTCTTCTCCATCAGAGTTTGCTGTTTCGTCATCAACTCCTCATAAACAACACGGGCACGTTCCTCCGTAATGCTGTTTGTAGATATCTTCTGCTGAAACGCTGCTGCTTCCTTCTCCAGCGCGTCCTGTTCGTTCAGTACCTCGCGCTGAAGGCGGTTTCCAGTGCTCTCCAGGTTTCTTTTCAGCACTTTTACGAACTCATAATATTCGTTCAGGGTGTCGATGTTAACATACACAATGCCTGGTCCGGATGCCGGGGTTATCATTGTGGAATCTTCTTCCGTGACAGCAACTTCTCGGGATGGCTTTGAAGTAAAAAACAATATGTAGAGAATAATTAGACCGGCCAGTACGACAAGTAACAGAACCGTATTTAGATTGAACGTTTGTTTTCCCATTTTTATGAAGGTTTAATTTCCCAGTTCAGATATAAATTTAAGACGCAGTAACCGGATCTCCTTTTCGGTGAATTCATCTTCGCCCAACATATCATGGGCTTCCGAAACAGAATCGGTTTCCGCTGTGCGAAAATAGTCGAAAATTTCTTCCTGATGATACGGATCAATTAATTCATCGATATAATAGTTGATATCTATCTTTGTTCCGGCGCTCACAACACTTTCAAGTTCAGTCAGTAATTCATCAAAGGAAAGGTTCTTTGCTGAGGCAATATCCATCAGGGAGATCTTTCGGTCGATATTCTGTATGATAAAGACTTTAATACCCGATTTGTTTATCACCGATTTCACAACCATATCCATAGGCCGGATGATCTCATTTTCATCTACATATTCTTTGATCAGATCCAGAAATGGCTTTCCATACTTAAACGCTTTCCCGATTCCTACCCCTGTGATCTGTTTCATCTCCTCCATCGTAACCGGATACTGAATCGCCATATCCTCCAGGGATGGATCCTGAAAGATCACAAATGGAGGAAGATTCTCCTTCCGGGCTATCTCTTTGCGTAAATCCTTGAACATGTTGAAGAGGGTTTTATCTGCCGTCATACTTTTCGATCCCATAGCAGTCATGAACTCCTCTTCCTCAGGATTTTCGTAATCATGGTCATCCACCAGCATGACAGACCACGGTTTCTTCAGAAACTGATAGCCCTGTTCCGTGATTTTCAGGATGCCGTAATTCTCAATGTCTTTGGTTAGCATCCGGTCAATCAGGCACTGCCGGATCACCGAATTCCAGTACCTCTCATCTTGGTCGGCTCCTCTGCCAAATACCTCCAGGCGGTTGTGTTTATACTGTTTGACATGTGTGGTATTCTTCCCAACGAGTATGTTGATCAGATGCTTATGTTTCATCTGCTCTTTTACGGCAATCACAGTCTCCAGAACCAATTGCATATCCAGCTTGCCTTCGAATTTCTTCTTGGGATGGAGGCAATTATCACAATTCTGGCAGTTTTCTTTTTCGTAAGTCTCTCCGAAATAATGGAGAAGTTGCTTTCGCCTGCAGACAGAAGATTCGCTGTAACTAACAGTTTCAAACAACAGGTGCTTGGCAATCTCCTGCTCTGCGACAGATTTCCCCTTTAAGAATTTTTCCAGTTTCAGAATGTCATCATAGCTATAAAAGGCGACACAGTTACCTTCCCCGTCATCACGCCCTCCTCTCCCGGTCTCCTGGTAATATCCTTCCAGACTTTTTGGCATATCGAAATGGATCACAAACCGTACATCCGGCTTGTCTATACCCATTCCAAAAGCAATTGTGGCCACGATGACATCCGCATCCTCCATCAGGAATTTATCCTGGTTCTCCCGGCGAACAGAAGCATCCAGTCCGGCGTGATAGGGAAGTGCTTTGATCCCGTTCAGAGCTAGTGTCTCAGCCAGTTCCTCTACTCTTTTCCGGCTCAGGCAATATACGATTCCAGACTTCCCCGGGTGGGTCTTGATATATCTGATTACATCTTTTACAACCGTTTTATTTTTCGGCCTGACTTCATAATAGAGGTTGGGACGATTGAATGAGGATTTGAATACAGTTGCCTCCATCATCCCGAGGTTTTTCTGGATATCCTGCTGGACCTTGGGTGTAGCTGTCGCAGTAAGGGCGATCACCGGCACATCCTGGCCTATGGCATTGATGATGGGTCGCAGTCTACGGTACTCCGGCCGGAAGTCGTGACCCCACTCTGAAATACAATGAGCCTCATCGATAGCATAAAAGGAGATATTGATATTTTTCAGGAACTCAATATTCTCCTCTTTGGTAATTGTCTCCGGTGCTACATAGAGCAACTTTGTTTTACCCTTGGTGATATCCTTTTTAACCTGCAAGATCTCCTGGCGGGAGAGTGATGAGTTCATGAATTGTGCAACCTCCTCTTCCGTCCCAAAACTACGCATGGAGTCAACCTGATTTTTCATCAGGGCTATCAGGGGAGATACAATGATAGCGGTTCCTTCCTGGATAAGAGCTGGGAGTTGATAACAGAGGGATTTTCCTCCACCGGTCGGCATGATTACAAACGTATCCTTTTTCGCAAGAACATTCTTGATAACTTTTTCCTGGTTACCTTTGAATGTATCAAACCCAAAAATCTGTTTTAATGTATCGCGAAGTATATTGTCTTCCCTGCCGGCCGCCATTGGATTATTCTGGTTTATTATTTACTTTTGTTGAGATTCCTGATTTCTAAAGAATTGGTGCTCCTTATACAAATATAATCACAAATCTCCCAGAAACGAAATAAAATCAAAAAAAAACAAATTGGAACGCATAAAAAAGATACAGGAAACTGCCCTAACAACCATTCGCCAGGAGGCAGATGCCATCACGGCTCTTCTTTCCTCCATTAACGATCATTTTATATGTTGTGTCAATGAAATCCTTGATGCCAAAGGACGTGTGATCGTTACAGGAATAGGTAAGAGTGCAATCATCGGGCAAAAAATCGTAGCTACATTCAACTCCACAGGAACACCTGCTATTTTCATGCATGCAGCCGATGCCATCCATGGAGACTTAGGGATCATTCAAAAAGGGGATGTTGTATTATGCATCTCAAATAGCGGTGAAACACCGGAAATTAAGATTCTTGTCCCACTGATTAAAAAGAACGGGAATACCCTCCTGGCAATGGTTGGTAATCCCTCCTCTTACCTTGCTGTGCAGGCCAATCATACAATCTACACATCTGTTCCCCAGGAGGCATGCCCAAATAATTTGGCTCCCACATCCAGCACAACTGCTCAATTGGTGATGGGAGATGCACTGGCTGTCTGCTTGCTTGAATGCCGGGGATTTACCGCCAGCGATTTTGCCAAATTCCATCCGGGCGGTATTCTGGGCAAGAAACTATACCTCACTGTTGAAGATCTGTATGTAAAAAATCCGGCTCCACGGGTGAATGATTCCGACAACATCAAGACCGTCATCATGGAAATATCCTCCAAGAGGCTGGGTGCCACGGCTGTAATGAAACAGCAGAAACTGATCGGGATTATCACAGATGGTGACCTGCGCCGTATGCTGGAGAAGAGCATTCGGATGGAGGAAGTAACTGCAGAAGGGATCATGAGTAAAAACCCGAAAACCATTAAACCGGAAATGCTGGTCATTGATGCACTGCAGTTGATGCGAAATAACAACATTACCCAGCTTATTGTTCAGCAAGATGATAACTACCTGGGAATCATTCACTTGCATGATATCTTAAAAGAAGGAATCATCTAACCTGAAATCATGATCCTGCAAACCGATAAGATTGTAAAAAAATACCGTAAACGAACGGTAGTCAATGAGGTGTCCATCGAGGTTGAACAGGGAGAGATTGTGGGGCTCCTGGGACCCAACGGTGCCGGTAAAACGACCTCTTTCTACATCATCGTCGGGTTGATCAAACCTTTTTCGGGTGACGTCTTTCTGAATGAACAGAACATCACCTCAGAACCCATGTACCGTCGCGCCAAGCGGGGGATCAGTTACCTGCCTCAGGAGGCATCCGTTTTCCGGAAACTCTCCGTGGAAGATAACATCAAAGCGATTCTTGAGTTCACCAGGCTCACCAAAGCCGAACAGAAAACCCGGTTGGAAACATTGCTGGAGGAATTTGGCCTGCATCATGTTAGAAAAAGCTATGGGATCACCTTATCCGGAGGAGAACGACGCAGGACTGAGATAGCCAGATGCCTGGCGGTTGATCCCAAATTCATCCTGCTCGACGAACCTTTTGCCGGGATTGACCCGATCGCAGTGGAAGATATCCAGCAAATCGTTATCCGCCTGAAAGAAAAAAATATCGGGGTCCTGATCACCGACCACAATGTACACGAAACCCTCTCTATCACCGACCGTTCCTACCTTCTTTTTGAAGGAAGCATCTTGCGCAGTGGCACATCGACCGAGTTGGCAGAAGACGAACACGTCCGAAAAGTTTACCTGGGGGAAAATTTTGAATTGAGACGTTAGCCCCGTCTCACGATCTGTTTCTGAAAAAACAGAGAGATAATGAAATAGCTCAGGATGATCAGTGGAATGGCATAGAGAGCAAAAAGGATGAGACATGTAACTGACAACCCGAGGAAGAGATACCTCATCTCATTCCCTTTCCAGGTCAAGCGCCTGAACTTCATGGAGAACATCCGGAAATCGGAGATCAACAGATAAGAGAAGAGAACTGTAAGGATCGCCAATATCCTGCTATTGGTAAAAAAGTCATTTAAAAAATCGAGCGGGATTAGCGATAGTTGGTTTGATTGATAAAACAGGACCAGCGGAATGGATGCAAAAAAGATTGCGTTTGCCGGTGTCGGCATTCCGATAAAATGTTCCTCCTGACTAAGGTCAATGTTGAATCTGGCCAGGCGAAAGGCAGAACAAACAGGGATCAACAGTGCGAAATAGGGAGTGATGTGTAACTGTTCGAGGATGTTACAACTCCCGTCGCAACCACTCGAAATAAGCTGGTACATGATCAAACCGGGAGCCACGCCAAAGGAAACCAAATCGGCCAGTGAGTCAAGTTGTTTGCCAAGTTCAGAACGGGCATCCAACAACCGGGCGGCGGTACCATCAAGAAAATCAAACAATGCAGCCAGAAAAATAAAAAGAGAAGCGATCATCAGATCGCCCTCCAGAACCTGAATGATGGCAAAAAGTCCGGCGATCAGATTGAATGCGGTAAGGGTATTTGGTATTCGTTTTTTCCAGTTCATCCGAAGGTTTATTGATGTAAAGATACAGACATTTTCTGTTTGGGCTATTCATTTTCCCTAATTTTGGTGTCGGGCAACCTTCACCACAGATCATACAGATTATACAGAAAAGCGTTGTAGTGAGTATTCCTGAGATTGATATTGAGACCTATACATATTCACTCCCAACGGATCGGATTGCACAACATCCATTACCGGAAAGAGATGAATCGAAGCTTCTCTGTTATACTGATGGTGTGATCTCTGAAGATCGTTTCAGAAATCTGTCAGCCCATCTCCCTTCCGACTGTTTAATGGTATTCAATAACACACGGGTGATCCGGGCCCGGTTGCTTTTTCAGAAACCGACCGGCGCCATCATTGAGATCTTCTGTGTCGAACCATTGGAACCCACACGTGAACTACAAGAGGCCTTTCGGCAAACCGGTTCCTGCAGATGGAAGTGTTTGATCGGCAATGCCAGGCGCTGGAAAACGGGGATGCTGGAACAACAGTTTGTCGTTTCCGGCCGGAGCGTTATCCTTACGGTTTCAGAGAAAGAGCTTCTAGCGGATGGCACATATACTGTCAGCTTTACCTGGAACCCGGCATCCCTGTCATTCGGGGAGGTGCTTGAAATGTCGGGTCAGATTCCCTTGCCGCCATATATCAACCGCAACACGGAACCGGAAGACCAGTTCCGGTATCAAACCCTCTATGCTGATCAGGATGGATCTGTTGCTGCTCCTACAGCCGGACTGCATTTTACGAAACCGGTTCTGCGATCGCTCCGGGAGGCCGGAATCCGATCGGAGAACGTAACCCTGCACATAGGACTCGGCACCTTTAAGCCCGTGAGTTCGGCTGATATCCATGAACATATCATGCATCGGGAAGAGATCGTTGTGACGGAGGCGACAATCAGGTATCTGCTTCTGTCTCTTGACCGGCCGGTGATCGCAGTCGGTACCACTTCTGTAAGGACGCTGGAGAGCCTCTACTGGATAGGTGTTAAGTTACTCTCAACACCTGAGCCAGCAAGGCTCTCTCTGGAACAATGGGATCCATATACCCTCTCGGCAAGTCTGAATATCAGTGCCAGGGAAGCGTTGGAGCAGCTGATCGAATATATGTATAAAAGAGACATTCACCACATCAGGGCAGAGACTCAGATCATGATCATTCCCGGATACTCCTTCCGGATAATTTCCGGCATGTTGACCAACTTTCATCAACCAAGAAGCACATTGTTGTTATTGATAGCGGCATATCTGGGAGCAGACTGGAAAAAGGTTTACCGGTTCGCATTGGAAAATGGATTCAGATTTCTCAGTTATGGGGATGCCTGCTTGTTTCAGCCTAAATGATAATTGTTTATACAACTTACTCAGGATTTCCCCGTTTTGTTTGTATCTTTGTATTGACTAATAAAAGCCATCTGTTATGTTGAACATGATTATTTTAGTTTTTGGATTGGGAACCACAGAGATTATCCTGATCGTGCTGGTTGTTCTGTTGCTATTTGGTGGAAGAAAGATTCCTGAATTGATGCGTGGCGTGGGAAAAGGTGTTAAAAGTTTCAAAGATGGTATCGCCGGAATGGATGAAGACCTGAAAGAGAAGGACAAATCCAAAAAACCTGCTGATAAGAAAGATGCCCCTAAAAATCCAGCCGGATAATTAAATCGCTTAAATCTCACTCATTATCAAGAGTTTCACATTCCCTGTGAAATTTCTAACATCCTATTTTGCTGGTTATATAAAATTATTCTAAATTTGTCAATGAATATACATTGTTATATATTTATATATAATTTTGTCGATATTTT
>JACNKI010000153.1 GCA_014382125.1 Bacteroidota bacterium
ATCAGTTAGGGACTGTTGAGTGCCACGACTGTTTTACCATTGCCGGGATCATGGCTACAGAGGCAATCGGTTTTGCCCCGCATGGAGGCGGGGCGGAATTCATCCTGGAAGGAAATACAAAGCGTGACGGGAAAATTCCGTTTAACACGACGGGCGGACTTGTCGGTTGGGGACATCCAACCGGAGCTACAGGTGTCCACCAGGCTATCACTATCTGGGAGCAGTTGACCGGGAAAGCTGGTGATTCACAGATCCCGATTACATCGGAGCGTCCTTACGGACTGTCCATTAACATGGGAGGTGACGATAAGTCACTGGTATCTATTGTCTATAAACGAGCTGAATGAACCGGATCACCCGTCTTTTCGGAATCCGTTATCCGGTAATACAAGCCGGGATGATCTGGTGTAGTGGATGGGAATTAGCTTCGGCCGTGAGCAACGCCGGTGGCCTGGGTTTGATTGGATCAGGATCCATGGATCCTGACCAATTGCATGATGAAGTTCAAAAATGCAGGGCGGCAACGGACCATCCCTTTGGCGTCAATGTCCCCCTTCTGTATGAGAGAAACCAGGAGAAAATTGACCTCCTGAAAGAGGAAGGGGTGAAGATCATCTTCACCTCTGCCGGTAATCCTGCTAAATGGACCTCCTATCTGAAGGAGTTGGGCTTTATTGTTGTACATGTCGTAGCCAATGTAAAATTTGCTAGTAAGTGTGAAGATGCCGGTGTGGATGCAATCGTTGCCGAAGGATTTGAAGCAGGAGGTCATAACGGGAGGGAAGAGACGACTACCATGACTCTTATACCCCAGGTGAGGGAGGCAGTTGAGTTACCCCTGATTGCTGCAGGTGGTATCGGAACCGGACGGGGAATGCTAGCCGCTTTCGCACTGGGAGCCGAAGGGGTTCAGATTGGTAGTCGGTTTGTTGCCTCACCGGAGTCAACGGCACATCCGGCTTTTAAAGAGCGGATCATACAAGCTTCAGATGGAGATACGATGTTGCGCCTAAAACGGCTGGGCCCCGTGAGGCTATTGAAAAATAAATTCAGCGAAGAGGTCCGGCAACTGGAGGAGAAAGGGGCCACAACGGAGGAGCTTGCTATCCACCTTGGCAAAGGGCGCGCCATGAAAGGGATGATGGAGGGTGACATGGAAAATGGGGAACTGGAGATCGGTCAGATATCGGGACTGATCCGGGAAATCAAGCCGGCAAGTCAGGTTATACAAGAGATCATCAATGAATTCAACGAAGCAAAGGAACAGCTCACGAGTATTCATTTTGAGTAGGCAGATCTATGCAGGATGTTGGCCATAGGGATACCTAATTGATGGTTTTTCAGAATGAGAGCCGAAACATTTTTTTTGTATATTCGTTGAACAAACAATCATGACCATCAGGGGGAATATCAATTGGCATGGCAGGACCATCCTTATAGTGGAAGATGAAGAGGTTTGTTTTAGCTATCTGGATGTGTTACTGAAGCCGACTCAGGCGACCATTTTTCATGCAATAGAAGGCCAGCAAGCTGTTAATATGTGTGTTAGTCATCCAGAGATTGACGTGGTGCTGATGGACATACGCTTGCCCGGGATGGACGGATTAGAGGCAACCCGGAAGATTACTTCTCAACGAAATGATCTTCCTGTAATTGCACAAACAGCCTATGCTTCGGAAGATGATCAGAGGGCCGCTTTCTCATCGGGTTGCTGGGAATTCATTGCTAAGCCAATCCGTGCTAACGAGATGATTGCGTTGATAAAGAAGTACCTGGAAAAACCTTCAAGCAAAAATCAGGACTAGCGATCATTCCTTGTTTGTCTCAATGAATGATTCGATATTTTCCGGGACGTAGTTATGAATCAGGTTCTGAATCAGTGAGACATACTCTTCCCCTTTCTGAGAATACCTCGATAGTCCTTCAGCCAGCTGAGTGGCACTCACTGGTTGCTTCTCTTGTCGCATTTGTGCTCTCATACTCCTGATTCTTGCATAGGCAGAAACAGTGTTGAGGGTATGGATATAATCGGCGATCCCGGCTTCAATAGTGGGATATGATTTTACTTCAAAGCCTCCATTCGGATTCCCGGAAGGAACCAGCCCGCATCCCTTTGAATAACAGTGGATTCCGAAAAAATTATTTCCGTGTTCCGCAAAATAGGATCTTCCCCAGGCCGACTCACAGATCGCCTGCGCCATCACCAACTTTGTGGGAATGATATCTACTCTCAGTAACAGATCTGAGAGCTCCTTGAGGAAAGCCGGCTGATCGTTTTCATCATCCAGTTTAAAAGAGTTTATATCATATTTTGAAGAAGTTTTCGAAAGAAAAACCTCATCTTCATCCGTTAGTTTACCGGTTCGTTGGTATTCATCCTTACAGGTAAGGATCCTGTTCCTGTCTGTTTGAACTTCTTGATTTGCAGAAATTATCTTGGGAATGAATTCGATGAGGAATGATTTATCCTGTGAAGAGATTGCTCTTTTTTGGGCATAACTGACACTTGTCATAAAAGATAATGCCAGCATGACCATACCTAGTTGTACAGATCGTTTCATGAGGATTTTCTCCTTGGTTAAACATTGCAGCTATTTTCAGTAAAGGTATTGATTGACAGGTCGATAAAAATCCAGCCAAATAACTAGTTACCAACAATGGTTTGTTAAAAAGAAGATTGCGGAACAGTGCTGTCTGGCAGACGCTTGTCGTGAATATAGGATACGATAGCTATCCTCATAAATCAAACTAATCTGAATATCAAAATTAAAATACCAGTAAACCTGATATAAACACGACAATTCCGATCAGCATTAAAAACAATGTGTAAGGAATGATATCTTTTGCTTTCAATCCGGTAATTCCTAAAAGAGGCAACGCCCAAAAGGGTTGTATCATATTTGTGATCTGGTCACCGTAAGCCAATGCCATTATGGATTTTGATAAGGGGACTCCCAGGTTTTGTGCAGCTTCAACAATTATTGGTCCCTGCACAACCCACTGGCCACCACCACTCGGGACAAAAATGTTTACCAAACCTGCACTGAAAAATGTAAATAGGGGGAAAGTAGTTACATTTGAGATATTCATCAGAAACCCTGAGAAAATTTCTACCAGTCCACTATATTTCATGACCCCCATGATGCCAAAATATAACGGGAACTGGATCAATATTCCCGCAGAGGCACCCATAGCGCTTTTAACCCGATTTAAAAAGGTAGCGATATTGCCACAAAAAAGAAGGGCAAGTCCCAGCAACAGGAAATTTAAAAAATTTGGGTCGATGACGGAGATGTTTCCGGCCAGCATAGCTTTGTAAGATGCGATAAGTAAAAAAGTTATCCCAAGCCCCATACCGGCAATTTGTGAATAATCAATTTTTTCAGCCCCTGAAATCAGCGGAGTGAATTTCATCTCCTGAGATCTGGTTTCTACAATATCTGGTTTTGCCAATCCGGAATTCTTCCTCCCAATGAAATACATTACGCTGGGCAGAACGACAAGCAATATGACAGTGATGGTCAAATTCATCGGTGAAAAAATGGTTTGCCCGAGATCAATAGCATGAATGTTTCTCCCTGTAAGCGATAACAAATGCCCTGCTTCGGCCACTTTCAGTGGCGCAGACCCTGAGATACCCCCATGCCATACCATTAATCCTGAATACCCTGCTGCTGCAATCAATGGATAATTCAGTGTAATGTTGCGTTTGCTGGCATATTCCCCGACTTTCCGGGCAAAGATTGCTCCGAAAATTAATCCCAGTCCCCAGTTGAAGAAACTAACAAACAATGTAATCAAGGTAACCAGAAACGCTGCCTTCGAAGTTGATGTGCAATAGATGAGTACTTTGTCGATGAGTTTTTGAACAACAGAAGTTGACGCCAGGACATATCCCAAAACGAGGATCAGCATCATTTGAACGGCAAATGCTAACATACTGGAGTTCCACAAACCCTTATACCAGAATCCGAGAAGTTGCAGAAAATGATTATCCGAATTGGAAAGAGAATCAGCTGCTACCTCTTTGTAAATGGAATTCTCTGATAACGAAACATCTATAGTATCAGTAAGAAAGAAGGCCAGGATAAAAGTTAAAATGGTCAGGAAAATGGCAATCGTAAACGTTGACGGAAATATGTTTCGAACTCCTTTTTCAAATGTCTGGATAAAATTCATCTTCCTGAGATGTTAAATTTTGTGGCTGATAAGGTTACTTCTGCCCTTCGCCCACGAGAGACAACCGGAAAGCGGCCATCTCCTGGCTGTTGCGAACCACCAGGATATCGTTGACCAGCACCGGGTGGCTCCAGGTCTTGCCTTCTATAGCATGAATGATTGCAACCTCTTCCAATTTATCGGGAGTTGCTTTGGCGAGCGCTACTTCACCTTTTTCAGATAAGATCAAAAGTAAATCCTGGTCTGCTAACAGGACCAGAAAACCGGCGTAACGACCTCCTCTCCATTTGCGTGTTCCGTCTTCGATATCGATACATGCGCGCATTGGCCCGAGGAATCCGTAGGCATGGCCTTTGTGAATCACAAAATCATTAAAACTGGGTTTCAGTCCCCCTGAAGACCATCGTTCCTCGGTTTTCCATCCTTCTGGATCCTTGGCGACAGCGATTCGGCGCATCCCTTTTCCACCACCGGCGCTGAACAGAAGGGCGCCATCTGTGTTTATAGCCGGTTGGACAATCCGGCCTTCGCTTGGCCACGGGTGTTCCCAGAGCACCATTCCATCTGATGGAGAGAAGCTGGTTACACCTACTCCACTCGTCAGCAGAACCTGCTCAATTCCATCGATCGTCACTAGATGTGGCGAGCTGTAATTATCACCACCACCATACGGGCCAAACCAGACTGGTTCTCCGGTAGAGATGTTGTAGGCGACAAGTGCTCCTGCGATAGCGACGATAACAACATCATCAACCACCAATGGCGAACTTGCAAAGCCCCAGCCTGGAAGTTTTGCTTTGATGTCAGATGCTGCATTACGCGACCATATAACAGAGCCATCACGGGCATCGAGCATGTTCAGGATACCGGTCGCACCTAATGAAAGTATGAGACTATCACTGAGTGTTGGTGTTCCACGGGGGCCAGCACCTCCATGAGAAATTCGCACCGGCGTTGCCGGTAATGCCATCGGATCGAAAAAGTGCCCACGCTGCACACACGAGCAGGATGGTCGCAGCCATCGATATAAACCGCAGTTTGCCTGCGAGATGACGGGTAACCACGGCCCAAGCGACAAAGGCGATGCTAAGCACCGGGATGGCGTAAAGGAAGAACATCATCCCCTGCAACCCTGTCCCAATAGACTCGTCAATGATAAACGATGCTCCGACTAGTGCGACTATCATTAGAACGACGGCGCTCCAGCGTTCGATCAAACGCGCCCGGCTGAAGAACGCCCACCATACGACAATAGCGAGCCAGCATAGGATTCCGCCAAACACACTGATCATAATAACTAACTCTCCGGTGCCAACAACAGGAAGCCCATACCTGACAAGCAATAACAGGATTACGATAATTAGGCCGGGCCACAACCGGAGTGGCTTCGGCTGAGTCTGTTCGCCAGATTGTTCTTTTTTTCTTCTTTTTAACATATTATCAGGTTTTGTTGTCATTTCCCAATGTTACTAATTGTGTTTTGTAATAAAATACTCTACCGCCAAATAGCCTTATTTTTGATCTTTTTTAATGCTTTGAATGGTAAAAATAGTAAAAGTTCTTTGCATGAAGGTGGTGATCCGGGCACTGCAATTGTCCACGGGGCATCCGCTGTGTCTCGAATTAGGAAGTGAAAGGGGATGTTGTATGTTGGTGTTAATTGATATTTCCTATATCATTTACAATTAGCCATTTTTTATCAGAGAAACGCCATTCAGTTAAATATTCTCCATCTAATACTCCACCAGAATTAAGGCTAATGAACCAACTACCCTTTTCAACTGCAATTGAATCGCAAACACTAATGGAGATAATGTCCAACTGTTTAAATTTATATTCATTGAATTGTGACCTGAAATAGTCACGAATATATGCTTCGCCACATCCCTTTGCTACCAGGCATGCGTCCTCTCTATATAAGGTTAATAATGAATCGATCTGCCCGGCATTAAACCATCGAATATAATTCCTATTTGACTCTTCGATTGCCTTTTTAACTTCAACAGGTGATTGCGCTTTGCCGTCTGAACATACTATAAACAAGATAAAACCTACAGCAAGAATCGCGATTGATAGAACTGATACTTTTTTCATGGTGTTTTCTTTTAAGTTAAACAATTCAAATACATACTGATAAACTTGTTTCAGCCAGCTGGAAATAATAAATCCAGCGTTGCTGAATCGATTATAAGTGCTGACAGGTGAATCAAAAACATCGTAACCCAGAGCAGTAAAAATTGTTCTTATTGTATAACTTCTTGGAGTAACTTCACCGGATTCGATCCGTTGAAGGGTTCTCACACTTAAGTTACATTTTTCGACTAGCTCCTCTTGAGTAAAGCCTTTAGCTTTTCTGAGTTCAGCTATCTTTTTACCTAAATCTGGTTGTTTCATGATCCAGTAAGATTGAAAGCAAATTTATTTATTAACTTAAAGAAAGTCCACGAATTTTGTGCGTATTTATCCCGACATTAAGCCGACATTTACCTGACATTTTTACGATAATCTGATTTTTCTTTCTTTATCACTTTTTCTTTTGAGCAATTACCACCATTTCTTCTCCGATATTTAAAGTTGAAAGTGTTTGATATAAAACATTATGTACAATGACCATTATTTTGAGTATCCATTTGGGCTTATTCATGGATTTATTAAAATATTCTTGTCTGGTCGCTGAATTCACCTCTTTCATTTTCCCTTTACTCTTAAATTTTTGAATTTTCGGGAACAGGGTATACATAATAAACAGCTTTATTTCTAAAGAAGATTTAATTTCAAGAATCTCAAAACCATACTGCCCTAGGAGTTTTTTTATCGTGTTTTTTGAGAAATAATTGACATGATCAAGCCCCATCATTTTCCACTTTTCTTGATGTCGTTTAGCAAAGTAACTATCAATCTGAGGGACTTGAATCACGATGATTCCATCTTCTTTTACCATTCGACTACATTTTTCAATCATTTCATCACAATTATCAATATGTTCAAGGACATCCCACAGGGTTATTATGTCATAAAATAATGGTTTTTCAGGAAGGTTAAAAAAATCAATGTGTTTTACGTTTAACTTTAGATTCTCTTTTGCGTAAGTATATGGCATTTCTGATATTTCAATGCCCTCTGTTTCATATCCGAGAAGTTTTCCTGTGTAAAGAAAATGCCCCCACCCAACGCCTAAGTCAAATAATTTACCGTTGGGTTTATATTTCCTGATAGATTTATACCTTAGTTTGTGTCTTTGGATTTTAATCCAATCATTGCCCGCCTGAACTTGTTTTAATACGGACTCATCTTTGTATTCAGTGTATTTAATTTGTTTTCTGAAATAGGGTGGAATAAATATAAATGAGCACTTATTGCACCTGACAATTTTTAGTGAATCTTTCTTAAATGCCAATTCAAAATCTGTTTTTCTAGTGTTTTTACAGACTTTACACTCAATATTATCTACTATTTTTTCAGTTATTTGGAAGAGCGGAATATTCATAATGGAAAGTGCTCACGTTTGATTTAATTTGTGTCCTATTTCCCCCCCCTTTTTACTTTATATAGGAGGTCTACTGTTTTGAAGATTTTGTTTTAAGTACCATATAGCCATATAATGGGATCCCTGCTGCTAAAAGGAGAGCTCCCCATATGATAACTTCATATTCCAGTCCTGTTATGGCCCATAAGGAATAGAAGAAAGCAGGAATGGAGATACATATTGCTGCAATCAATCTTTTTTTGTTGTAGCTCTTCTTTTTCTTCAAATAGAGCATCAGCTCAGACAGGGAGGAGAAGATATATGGCACAAGGCAACTGAGGGTGGAGAGCATAATAATAAATGCAAACATATGTACCAATCCTCTGGTATAGTTTAGGGTTACCAGGAATGAAGCAAGAATACTTCCAATAATCAACCCAATGACAGGAATCCCTTTACTGGATACCTGTTTAAAACTGGGTGGGAATAGCCTGTCTCTGGCCGCAGCCAAAGGTATTTGCCCCTGGAGCAGTATCCATCCGTTTAAGGCTCCAAAACACGAAATCACAGCTCCGATGGCAATCAGGCCTGAAGCCCAGGTTCCCCAGATCATTTGAGCAGCATCTGCAAAGGGCGCAGCCGAATTCTGTAGGTCACCCGGAGTCATAATTCCCATGATTCCTATTGTGCTGAAAATATAGATCAGGGCAGCTATTACGATCCCTGCAATCGTAGCCCTGGGTATTGTATTCGTTGGATTTTTTACTTTATCAGATGGAACGGTCGCTGACTCTAACCCAAGAAATGCCCACAAAGTTAATGCGGCTGTCACCGTGATTGCGTCGAAGTTGGACTCGCCACTTAAATTTAATGGGATAAAATGGCTGCTGTTAAAATAGAAGAATCCAATGGTTCCTAATAATAACAATGGGATAATCTTAATGATAGTGGTGATGAGCTGTACTGACCCTACCTTTCGAATACTTTTCGTATTGATGAATGTAAACAGCCAGATAGCACCTATAGCCACACCTGCAGAAAGTACATAATTCTCTTTAAGGGCAGGAATAAAAAAGGATAGATATCCAACGCCTGCCACCGCAATAGCTCCATTCGCACACCATATTGAGATCCAGTATCCCCATGCGACAAGAAAACCACTAAACTCTCCAAAACCTTCCCTGGAATAGGTATACGGTCCCCCCGCTTTGGTGATCAGTTTACTCAATCGTGAAAATACCAGGGCAAGAAAGAGGGCGCCGATCACAGTAAAAATCCAACCGAAAATACTGATCCCTCCATAGAAAGCCAGAGCAGCCGGTAAAAGGAAAACGCCTGATCCGATCATATTCCCAATGGCCAGCGAAGTGGTCGGCCAAAATCCGATTTTTTTCTTCTCTTCGATTATATTCTTTTGGCTCATTGGATAACTATCGGTTTACCCGTTGTTGTTTACATCGACTACCTTGCGAATGGCATGAATATGTTCCGGGGTAGTACCGCAACACCCACCAATTATTGATACATCAAGTCTGATTAATTCTTCACATTTTTTTGCCATAAATTCAGGCGTTTCCGGATAAAACGGTATTCCCTCCTTCAGCTCAGGAATTCCTGCATTTGCCTGAATCATTATAGGAAGGTTGGAGTGCTTCTTATGTTCTTTAGCAATCAGAACAAGATTCTCAATCCCATTTCCACAATTTGAACCAATCATATCAACACCTGAATCTTCTAATTTTTTTGATACCATCTCCACACTTACTCCCATTATAGTGAAAAATCCCCGGGGAGTACATTCATACGTCATTGAAACAACCACAGGTATTGACGAAGAGATATTCCGTGTGGCATCTAAAGCAAGAACTGCTTCATTCAGGTCGGTCATCGTTTCAATCATAATCATATCTGCACCAGAATTGACAATTGCGTTGATCTGCCGATAAAAACTCTCGTAAATCTCAGTTGGTTCCGTATCCCCAAAGGGTTTGAGAAGTTTACCGCTTGGGCCAATTGAGGCGCAGATATAAGCTTCATTGTTTGAAGCCTTTTTTGCGGCCATGATTGCAGCCCTGTTGATCTCTTCCGTTTTATCATCCAACGAGTAGCTTGCCAGTTTCA
>JACNKI010000158.1 GCA_014382125.1 Bacteroidota bacterium
GCCGGGAGGTTGAAGTGATGAAATTTCCTGATCATCACCCATTTAACATAGAGGATCTGAAGAATATCAAATCCAGGTTTGATGACATTCACACGAGGAAGAAAGTGCTCTTCACAACAGAGAAAGATCTCATGAGGCTGAAAACTCCTGAACTAAGTAATTACATCAAGCGATTGGCATTATTTTACATTCCCATTGAGGTTGTCTTTCATGGTCAAAGCAAGGATCAATTTGATCAAACCATTATTGAGTATGTTGAAAAAAATTCATGAATCCGTTGAATTCCCGGAAAGTAAAACATCACTAGAACCAACTATGGCTACCATCATTAAAAGTCTGCTAAAGAATCTTTAGCTTTTACAAAAAAGTCCGGTACTTTCAGTTTCTATTTTTTCCGTGTGGTCACTCATTGGAATAAGTAACTTTGTCCCAGAAAATGAATCGCCTTGTCCTCATCGGTTTTCTGGTCATTTTTCTTTCTGGTTGTATGCAGGATGAACCAGTAGATATAGGAGTACAGACCACTCAGCCTCAAAGGAATTATCCGGGGGAGGCGTATCGCTCATATCATCCTCTTTCCTTCGTAATGAGGCCTGACCCGGTTTCAATTTCCAGGATGCCTGAGTTGCCTGATGACGCACCCTGGAAACATGTTCCAAAACATAAGATTCAACGATATGCTGAGTTAATATCTACCCTGGAGATGTTTCGAGATCAGAGCATCGTTTTGGATCTTAATGAACCTGTCAGCCGAAAGTATCTCAAATCATTTGTTGAGAACGGTCCTTTCAAGTCAATGATTACCCTCAGTTCTGAAAGCTATTTTCACTTTCAACTGGATAATGATATATTTAATTATACTGACAGATTTTTTACAAGCGGATTGAGGGTGGATCTGATCGTTCCTGCCTTCAGGTACAATCCATTAAACTTCTTAATGATCCCCTATTGGGGTAGCGGAATTAATTACTATGGTATCTGTGTCGTTCAGAATATCTACACCCCTTCTACGACGCGTACAGGAGGTATTCTTTTGAAAGATCGTCCTTACGCCGGCTATCTCTATGTCGGGAGTTATAAGATCACCAATGATCTCTCAAAAAGGATAAGGTTCTCCAGTGAGTTTCAGATTGGCATAATCGGACCTTCATCATTTGGGGGAGCCTTACAGATTGCTTTCCATTCGAGCACACCACAAAACCATCCACCATTAGGCTGGGAATATCAGATACAGGATGATTTGTTGCTGAATTACAAGGCAGAGGTCGAAAAAGGCATCCTCAGCACCCGTTATCTGGAGAGCAACCTTCATGTAACTGGCATATTGGGGACAGTCTACACAAATATCTCAGGCGGGATCTATCTCCGGACCGGGTTGTTCAATCCATACTTCCGGAATCTGTTTCTGTCGAAATGGTCGCTCAACAAAAAAAGAGGGGATAGAAATTTCCAGTGCTACTTCTTTATTGACCTGGGAGGAAGGTTTGTTGGATATGATGCGACACTGGAGGGTGGAGTGTTCAACCGGACCAGTATTTATACCTTGCCGTCCGGTGACATGAACAGATTATTGCTGCTTGGATCAGCTGGATTGACAATCACTCACGGTGGCATTCAGATTAAAGGGGAGCAATTTTTACTGAGTCCTGAATTCAAAAATGGATGGTGGCATAAATGGTTAAGCATAAGTTTGACCTACAGCTTTTAATGTTGAAAACTTTAATCGCATTTTTTTGAAGATTTCAGCCGTGGAAGTTTTACTTTTGAACTATGGAAGAGATGAAACGTGATGGTCCTGACCCCCTGGGCCAGGATAAAAAACAATTGCAGGACAATCAACGTACGAATAGAAAACGGGCGAAGAAGAGTCCAGTATCAGAAGTCTTTATAGAGCATGGCAAGGTTCCTCCACAGGCTGTAGATCTTGAAGAGGCTGTTCTCGGAGCCATGATGCTTGAGAAAGATCCGTTGACAGATGTGATTGAAATCCTGAAGCCTGAGATTTTTTATAAAGAGGCTCATCAGATCATATTCAAAACGATAAAAAATCTTTTTGCCAGCACGGAGCCTGTTGATATTTTGACAGTTACAGAAGCCCTAAGGAAAAGTGGCGAGCTGGATCTGGTTGGAGGCCCCTATTACATTACCATGTTGACCAACCGGGTTGCTTCTGCAGCTAATATTGAATACCATGCGCACATTCTTCTCCAGAAATATATTCAACGTGAACTGATCCATATCTCATCTGAAGTAATCAAGGAGGCTTATGAGGATACCACAGACGTATTAGATCTCCTGGATAGAGCTGAAAACAACTTATACTATATCTCGGAAAACAGTCTTCGCAGGACCTCCCGTTCTATGGAAGATCTTGTCAAGGAAGCCATCCAGGAGATTGCTGCCGGAGAGAAACAAGCCGGTCAGCTCAGAGGTGTTGGATCCGGATTTACGGAACTCGACCGGATAACTGGTGGCTGGCAATGCGCTGAACTATCGATTTTAGCATCCCGGCCCGGCATGGGAAAAACAGCGATGGCTTTAACGATGGCACGAAATGCAGCAGTTAATTTCAATAAACCGGTTGTTGTATTCTCTCTTGAGATGTCTGCTGTTCAACTGGTTACACGCCTTATTGCCAGCGAGACTGGGATCCCCGCTGAGAAATTGAAGAGAGGAACTCTTGACACAGACGAATGGAACCTGCTCAACAGCAAAGTCTCACATTTGATTGACGCTCCGCTCTACATTGACGACACCCCTGCACTGACCCTCTTTGAACTTCGCGCAAAAAGCCGGAGGCTGAAACAACAATATGATGTTGAAATGATCATTCTCGACTATTTGCAACTGATGCAGGGAGGTGCAGAGCACAAAGGGAACCGTGAGCAGGAGATCAGCAGTATCTCTCGTTCCCTGAAGGCCCTGGCTAAAGAGCTAAATGTTCCTATCATTGCATTATCCCAGTTAAGCCGTGAAGTCGAGAAACGTGGTGGGACAAAGAAGCCCATTCTCTCTGACCTGCGTGAGTCGGGATCGATCGAACAGGATGCAGATATGGTCCTCTTTATCTACCGGCCTGAATATTATAAAATCGATGTAGATGAGAAAGGGGAGTCCACAACCGGACTGGCCGAAATCAGCATTGCAAAAAACAGAAGCGGTCCAACCAAAGAGATTAAACTCCGGTTTATAGCCAGGTATGCGAAGTTTATTGATTATGAAGATGATGCCGCCTTTGCTGATACTTTTTCCCCCAGCGCTTCGTTTGATGGTAATGTACGAACGCGCAAGGTAATGTCGAGAATGGATGACATGGAGCCTGATGAGAGTAGTCCCGATGAAGCCCCGTTTTAAAACGCTGAGATCATCCTTCCTTCTTTGTGCCCTGTTTGTGGTATTCACTACCCGTGGAGCGTATATTCTTATTCCCATGGGCGAAGGTCAGAAAGACCACTTGAAAGCATATGGTGTCGCATATTGGGTATTGCAGAAGGATGTCGAAGTCAGCTGGTTATTAAACTACCGGGGGGGTAGTTTCCTGATCCCATATGCCTCTCAGATAAACCAGGAGTGTCAGATCAGGGGAGTATCCTCTCAGGTGATCAGTGATGCCCAGGCGAATGCTATTCTGCTTGAAATTGGTGATCCGCAAATCAATATGGAAACCATCAAGCTTCACAAAGCGCCCCGGATTGCGGTCTACTCACCAAAAAACAAACAGCCATGGGACGATGCGGTGACACTGGTATTGACATACGCAGAGATCCCATACGATATCATCTATGATGAAGAGATCCACGCAGGTGTGTTACCTCTCTATGATTGGCTACATCTGCATCACGAAGATTTCACAGGTCAATACGGAAAATTCTGGAGTGTCTATAAAAACTACACCTGGTACCGGGAGGATGTACAGTTAAATGAAGAACTCGCATCCAGGTTGGGCTTTGCAAAAGTATCCCGGATGAAATTAGAAAGCGCTAAAAAGATCAGAGATTTTGTTGCCGGAGGTGGATACCTTTTTTCTATGTGTTCGGCACCCGACAGCTACGATGTTGCACTGGCTGCCGAAGGTGTAGATATCTGTGATGTGATGTTTGACGGGGATCCTCCTGATCCGGATGCACAAAACAAGCTTGACTACTCCCGGTGTTTTGCTTTTGAAAATTTCATTATCAGTGCAAATCCATATGAATATGAGATCTCTTCGATCGATGTAACAGTAACCAGACCGCGAGCCTTAACAAAGTCCAACGACCTATTCACCCTGTTTGAATTCTCGGCCAAATGGGATCCTGTTCCCTCGATGCTTTGCCAGAATCATGAAACGATCCTTGAGGGTTTTATGGGGCAGACAACTGCATTCAATAAAGCGCATCTCAAACCTGCTGTACTTATCATGGGTGAAAATAAGGCCTTGCACGAAGTGAGATACATTCATGGAGATTTTGGCAAAGGGACCTGGACTTTTCTGGGTGGGCATGATCCGGAGGACTATCAACACCTGGTCGGGGATCCGCCGACAGAGCTTAATCTGCATCCAAACTCTCCGGGATACCGGTTGATCCTGAATAATATCCTATTCCCGGCTGCAAGGAAGGAAAAACGTAAGACGTAGGTTTGAGGGACGAGGTTTAAGGTTCAAGGTTCAAGATTCAAGATTCAAGGACTAAGACTCAAGAAAACCTAGAATAATTTCCCTTAATGACCTTATTGACCCTAATGACTTAAGGACCTTATTTCCCTCTACGGATTCGATCGAAGATAAAGTACGTATAGCCAAAATCATTATGTTCGTCGGGGGGATAGTCGTCTTTCGATACCCGTTCCCAATCAAGCAGGTTCAGCACAGGGAAAAAGACATCTCCTTCAAATGATTTGTGCACTTTTGTCATATAGAGCCGATCACAAAGCGGCAAAAATTGCTTATAGATTGAGGCTCCTCCGATAACGAATATTTCCTCTTTGTTATCACATAATGCCAGAGCAGATTCAATAGATGTCGCCATCTCGGCTCCTTCAAACGCATCATTCGGATCATCGGTAATCACAATATTCCTGCGTCCGGACAATGGGCGTTTGGGAAGTGACAGCCAGGTTTTTTTACCCATGATTATGGAATGACCAAGAGTGATTCGTTTGAACCGTATCAGGTCATGCGGGATATACCATAGCAGTTTATTCTCCTTTCCAATAGAGTTGTTTTCGGCAACAGCAACAATAATTGAGATCATCTTTTTTGTTTTAGACAGAAATTTCTCCTTTAATATGTGAGTGAGACTGGTAGTCAACCAGCTCAAAATCTTCAAATGTAAAATCCAGGATATTCTTCACATTTGAATTAAGTTTCATGGTTGGAAGCGAGAAGGGTTTTCGGGTTAATTGAAGTTTCACCTGATCGATATGATTCAGATATATATGCGCATCTCCCAGGGTATGAACAAAATCTCCCGGTTCCAGTCCGGTTACCTGAGCCATCATCATGGTCAGTAATGAATAAGAGGTAATGTTAAATGGCACCCCCAGAAAGATATCACAGCTTCGTTGATACATCTGACAGGAGAGCTTTCCATTTGCCACATAGAACTGAAACATCAGGTGACAGGGAGGGAGCGCCATATTATCCAGTTCACCAACATTCCAGGCAGATACCAGGTGCCTGCGTGAATCGGGATTATGCTGGATAGACTCCACTACCTGAGAGATCTGGTCGACATGTGAGTTATCGGCTTTTGGCCAGAAGCGCCATTGATATCCATAAATGTGGCCCAGGTCACCATTCTTATCCGCCCATTCATCCCAGATCGTTACCTTGTTCTCATGCAAGTATTTCAGATTGGTTTCTCCTTTCAGGAACCAGAGCAGTTCGTGGATGATAGACCTCAGATGCAACTTTTTGGTTGTTAGCACAGGAAAGCCTTCCTGAAGATTGAATCGCATCTGGTGCCCAAACACACTGATCGTACCGGTTCCGGTTCGGTCGGTTTTTTTCACGCCATTCTTCATGACATGGTCAAGGAGTTCAAGGTACTGTTTCATTAATTAACGGTTTACCCCTCTGCAGGAGGGCAGGAACTCAGCATGATTCCAGTTAGTGCGGCGGAGATATATACCATCCAATGGCAATCAATTCGCCGATAAAAATGATGGTTGAGATGAGTATAAATACGAAAATCAACCTGTTTCCGGACATAAAACATTGTTCAGGATCCTTGCTTTCGCTTGTTGATCTCATCCCTTACCTTGGATGCCCTTTCAAACTCCTCGCTTTCCACAGCACTCTTCAGCAGCTTGTTCAATTCAGCAAGGGTATATTCAGAGAAATCATCTTCATGTTCAGCGTGTATATCCTTTTTGACTTCAGGCGATATAACTTCTGAATCTTCCTCTTCCTCCATAATAATTCCAGCAGCAACCACGATATGCTCATAGGTATAGATAGGACAGTTGAATCGTAATGCAAGTGCAATGGCATCTGATGTTCGTGAATCGACTTCATACTCTGTATTTCCATCCGAACAGACAAGTATGGCATAAAAAACCCCTTCGCTGAATTTATTGATGATCACCTCCGTTATATTGATGTGGAAGGTCTCTGCAAAAGATTTGAACAGGTCGTGTGTTAGCGGACGGGGTGTTTTAATTTTTTCAATCTCAATCGCGATCGCCTGAGCTTCAAAACTACCTATGATGATGGGCAGTCGTCGTTTCCCATCCTGCTCCCCTAGAATAATGGCATAAGCGCCACTTTTAGATTGGCTGTATGACATTCCAATTATTTCCAGTCGAATCTTCTCCATCCCAGGATTCATTTTCCTATATACAAACCTACGTTAATTTTATCAATCCGGCAAGTAAGTGTGCAAAAAAAAATCCGCTCAATCTTGAAAAATGTTTTAATTTTGCCCGAATTAAATTTCATCAAACCAAATACTTTCATATGAAGCGATTATCGACAATTTCAGCAGCCTTGCTGCTCCCATTTCTGAGTATGGCCAGTGAAGCAGACCTGGTTATCCCTGAACTAACAGTCTCCCAGAATAATTTATTATACCTCGGATTCATCATTTGTGTCCTGGGTCTGTTGTTTGGATGGTATCAGTATGCGAACGTGAAAAAAATAAGAGCACATCAATCGATGCTCGATGTAGCGAATGTAATTTTCCAGACCTGTAAAACCTACCTGATCCAGCAGGGAAAATTCCTGGTGATCCTGTTTGTCATAATCGGATTATGCATGGCTTTTTACTTCGGATACTTGCAGCAGAACTCCTTTGGCGGAGTACTGTTAATCCTTGCCTGGACAGTTATCGGTATCCTGGGATCATACGGTGTTGCCTGGTTTGGCATTCGGATGAATACGCTGGCAAACAGCCGGATGGCTTTTGCTTCTCTTGAAAGAAAGCCACTCAAACTTTTAAACATTCCGTTGAATGCCGGAATGAGCATCGGAGTCGCATTAATCTGCGTAGAGTTGATCATGATGCTGATTATCCTGTTATTTGTTCCCCGCGAATACGCTGGCGCCAGTTTCATCGGTTTTGCGATAGGGGAATCACTAGGAGCATCAGCGCTTCGTATAGCGGGAGGAATTTTTACCAAGATTGCCGACATCGGTTCCGACCTGATGAAGGTGGTGTTCGGAATCAAGGAAGATGATCCCCGAAATCCAGGAGTGATTGCTGATTGCGTGGGCGATAATGCCGGCGACAGCGTTGGTCCGACCGCTGACGGATTTGAGACATATGGTGTGACAGGTGTTGCATTGATCGCTTTTATCGTACTCGCCATCACAAGTATTGATTATCAGCAGCAATTGCTGACATGGATTTTCGTCATGCGTGTTCTGATGGTTATTACCTCCATTGGATCCTTTTATATCAACAAAATTATCAGCAAAGTCAAATACAGTAATGTTGATGATCTTGACTTTGAGAAACCCCTGACCAGTCTGGTCTGGATCACATCGATCTTCTCCATTATTGTCACGTTTCTGGTCAGTTACTGGCAGCTGGGAGCATTGCCTAACAACTTGTGGTTAACTCTTTCCATCATCATCAGTTGTGGAACACTAGGTGCTGCTCTTATTCCTGAGTTTACCAAGATCTTTACCAGTCCCAAATCCAAACATGTGAATGAGATCGTTACCGCTTCCCGTGAAGGAGGAGCTTCCCTGAACATCCTTTCCGGATTAGTCGCCGGTAATTTTAGCGCATTCTGGCAGGGTCTTATTTTTCTTGCTCTGATGTTCATCGCATTTGTAGCCAGTCAGTTTGGCCTGGGTGAGATGATGATTTACCCCTCAATCTTTGCTTTTGGTTTGGTTGCATTTGGTTTCCTGGGAATGGGACCGGTCACGATTGCGGTTGATAGTTATGGACCGGTAACAGACAATGCTCAATCCATTTATGAATTGTCGCTGATCGAAGAAAACCAGGCAGAAGTTACAGTTGAAGTGGAGAAAGATTTTGGTTTTAAACCCGACTTTGAGAAAGCGAAATACTACCTTGAAGCTAACGATGGAGCTGGAAACACGTTCAAAGCAACGGCAAAACCAGTACTGATCGGAACAGCAGTGGTTGGTGCTACCACGATGATCTTCTCTCTGATCCTGATTATTAAGAAACATTTCGGGATCACACCAGAGGAGATCCTGAATGTTTTAAATCCATATACCATCCTTGGATTCCTGGCTGGTGGAGCGGTGATCTATTGGTTCACCGGCGCCTCAATACAGGCTGTAACAACAGGAGCTTATCGTGCCGTTGAGTATATCAAGAATAACATCAACCTGGATGACAAAGCCGAGAAAAAAGCTTCCATTGAGAAATCGAAAGAGGTGGTAAAGATCTGTACACAATATGCACAGACCGGGATGTTTAATATCTTCGTAGCGGTCTTCTCATTTGCCTTAGCGATCGCTTTCTTCTCGGGCTATCGAAACCTGGGACTGCCAGAAGGCGATCCAAATATTTATGCGGCTGCCTCCTTCTTTGTTGCCTATCTGCTTTCCATTGCATTCTTTGGATTGTTCCAGGCTATTTTCATGGCTAACGCCGGTGGTGCCTGGGATAATGCCAAGAAGGTGGTTGAGGTTGACATGAAAGAGAAAGGGACACCACTGCATGAAGCATCCATTGTAGGTGATACCGTTGGCGATCCTTATAAAGACACATCATCTGTTGCATTGAACCCGATCATCAAGTTTACCACTCTGTTCGGATTACTGGCAATGGAGATGGCTATTTCAGAAGATTTCTACAGAATGGCTCCTTACCTGGGAATCGTTTTTGGTGTGATCGCCTTATACTTTGTATACAGATCCTTCTTCAACATGAGGATCCCGAAAAAAAGTTAAAAAATCTAATCTGATCCTCAAGGCTGATTCGTTATGAATCAGCCTTTTTTTATTCCACAATAAATTTCATGAATCCAGGCAACTTTCAAGCCTTGTGGTGTTATTACTAATGAAGCGTATGAGTATGGATCGCGACGAACAGTTGGTGAGAGATCTGAAAAGGAGAAAAAAAGGTGTTTTGGAAGCGCTTTACAATACCTATGCCCCTCCGTTATTGAGTATCTGCCTCCGCTATTGCGGAAACCGTGAAGATGCTGAAGATGTACTGCACGATGGATTCATGAAAGTCATCCAGCACATTCACACCTTCAAAGCCCAATCAACCGGATCATTTGAAGGCTG
>JACNKI010000173.1 GCA_014382125.1 Bacteroidota bacterium
CTGTAAACCGTATAGATTACAGCGGCTAATACAATGATCCCGGTGATGATATATTGCCACATGGTTAAAACAACAGACTTCCAATTTGATAAACGGAGAAGGATAGCAGCCAGGCCAAAACAGTTGTGTAGAGGATCAGAAAGAGTGCCCATTTCCAACTTCCCGACTCCCGGCTAACTGTGACGATCACGGCAACACAGGGCATATAGACCAGGATGAACAAGAGATAGGAGATGCCGACCAGTGGTGTGAAGATGTATTTTCCCATCTTGGGCCCATCGGAATATTCAGCTTTTTGCAGAATTTTGGGAAGGCTGCTCTCAGCCTTCACCGGAAGTTCATCTTTGGTTCCATATAGTACTCCCATGGTGCTGACTACAACTTCTTTTGCGGCTGCACCGGTGATCAGGCTGATCCCCATTCGCCAGTCAAATCCCAGGGGTTCGATCATGGGTTCGATGAACTTTCCCACGCTGGCAATGTAGGATTTTTCCAGTCGCTCTTTTGGTGTTGCCTGACTACCAGCCGGGAAATATTCGAGAGCCCAGATGATAATTACCGCTACCAGGATGACACCCCCCATCTTCCGGAGGTACTGTTGCCCTTTATCCCACATATGCTGCAAACTTACTCTTAATGTAGGAATCCGGTATGGGGGCAGCTCCATGACAAATGGCGCTTCCTTGCTTTTGAAAATCGTTTTTTTAAATATCAGGGAGACCAGGACTGCAAGGATGATACCGGTGATATAGATCAGGAAGATGACATTTCCTGCGTGATTCGGGAAGATAGCACCGGTGATGAGAATATAGACCGGAAGCCGTGCGCTGCACGACATAAAAGGATTGATCAGCATGGTAGCTAAACGGTCATTCTTATCCCTCAGGGTTCGGGTCACCATGATAGCCGGCACATTGCAGCCAAAGCCCATGATCAGGGGGATAAAGGATTGACCATGCAGACCCATCTTGTGCATCAGTTTGTCCATGATGAACGCTGCACGGGCCATGTATCCGGTATCCTCCATGATTGAGATGAAGAGGAAGAGGATCAGGATGTTGGGGAGAAATATTATCACGCTTCCTACCCCATTAATAACACCATCGACCAGCAGATCTTTCAATGGTCCCGGTGAAAGTTGAGTGCTGACTCCGCTACTCAGCCAGCCAACACCAGCTTCAATCCAGGCCTGTGGATATTGTCCCAGTGTGAATGTCGATTGAAACATCAACCAGAGAAAAAATATGAAAATAGGGAACCCCAGGTACTTGTGAGTCAGGATCTTGTCGATGAGATAACTTTTGCTGTGCTCATCAGTTTTTGCAGGGTTTTTCTTCAGTGTCTCTTTAAGTGCTCCGGCGATGAAGCCATATCGTGCATCTGTAATAAGAGTGGGTGAATCTTCCCGATAGATCCGCTCCAGACGTTGTATCTCCTGGTCGACAGTTACCAGGATCTCTTTGTAGGAGCTGCTTTTCATCAACGTTTGCGCGATCTCCTTATCTTTCTCAAGCAATTTGATAGCATAGCTGCGTGAAGATGCATTAAACGTGATGCTTGTGTCTTTCCAGATTACATCCTGGATCCTGGCGAGCGAACGCTCTATTTCCGTACCGTAGTTGATATGGATATGCCGTGATACCGGATCACGGTCCTCGTATACATCAATGATTCGTTCGAAAAGCTTTTTCAGTCCTTTTCCTTTGGGGCTGACAGTTGGAACGACCGGAATTCCAAGGAGTTTGCCCAGACCTTCATAATCCAGTAGATCGCCTTGTTTGGTAAGTTCATCATACATATTTAGCGCCATTACCACACGTATATCCATGTCGATCAACTGGGTGGTCAGAAAAAGGTTTCGTTCCAGGTTGGAGGCATCAACTACGTTGACCACGATATCCGGCATCTCCATGAGCAGGTGGTTTCTGATGTACAGCTCTTCCGGGGTATAGGCAGAAAGGCTATATGTGCCGGGCAAGTCGGTGATCTCAAACCGGTACCCATTTTGCTTGAAGTTAGCTGCTTTGGAGTCTACGGTGACGCCCCCAAAGTTACCTACATGTTCCCTGGACCTGGAAATATAATTAAATAGGGTCGTCTTGCCGCTGTTGGGATTACCCACAAGCGCTACCTCAATCGTTTTGCTCTTTTCAGTGGCGGTGTTGCGGAGCAGCTCATCCTTCAATGTCCCGTTGAAGTGTTGAACGATCTCCTGGATATCATTATGGTGTCTGGCCTCTTCGGGTGTCAGAACTTCCACCAGCTGTGCTTCGCTTTTCCGGAGCGACACATGGTATCCCATGATCTTGTATTCGATAGGATCTTGAAGTGGAGCTGACTTTAAGACGGCGACCTCTTTCCCTTTCACAAAACCCATCTCCATCAGCCTGCGACGAAAATGACCACGGCCTTTGATCTTGATGATCCGGGCTGTTTGCCCCTGGCTAAGATCGAGGAGGGTTGACACTTTATTTAGATTAAATAAGAAATTGCAAAATTACAAAAAAAATCATCAGTGAGATATTTTACTATTGGTGAGAAAGATAGGATAATGTCTCCGGACCGAGGTTGAAAAGCAGATCAATGATGCTTAAATTGGAAAGGAAACCGTGTTTTGATGAGAAAACCTGGACATATTCCGGGTGAAACCACTGAGGTTTAGTAACTAACTCCATCCGTTTGTCATCTATGCCCTTTGGTTCTTTCTCAAAAGAAGCTGTGAAACCAATGTTTCGGTCCAGCCGAATAGCCATGAAGAGGGTATCAAGTATCTTGTAGTTGAAATCAAGCAAAAATGTATGATGATCTTCGTAAAATTGGATCAGATAATCCTGGTAGTAGAGAAAAAAAGGGGATTTGTTATACGCTGCTTCAAAAGAGCGCCAGTGGTTTTTTTGCCAGGAAAGCTCATAAGCGATCCTGATGTCTTTTGTTTGGGTTCGATTGCCCATCGGTTTGGTTACCGGAACTGTCAATATCTGTTTGCCATTCGACCCGAAAATCATGCAGTGGTTGCGGAAGGTCTGTTTGGAATAAGTTTCGTGAGCCTCAATCAGGATATCATCAGCTTCAACGCACGTAGCTATGTAAGAGATCGGAGGAAGATATGCGGTAGGAAGAAGTACGGTCATACGGTACGAAAATACAATAAAAAACCGCAGGAAAACTCGCGTTCTCACTGCGGTTAATAAAGCAGCTGGTATTGTCTGTTTAGTTCTTGATTTTCAAGAGGACATCATCGATTGCTTTTTGCATTGCGTCTTTTGGAAGGGCGCCGGTTGCCATTTGCGGTTGTCCTTCTTTCGGACAGAAAAGCATGGATGGAATACTACGGATACCAAATGCCCCGGAAAGTTCCTGCTGATCTTCCGTATCCACTTTGTAGATATTAATTTTACCATCATATTCTTTTGCCAGTTCTTCTAGAATCGGGGAAACCATCTTACAAGGGCCGCACCAGTCAGCATAAAAATCTATAATACAGGGCAGTTCTCCCTCAAATTTCCAATCTTTGTTTGCTTCGAAATTGAAAACCTTATCTGTAAAGGTCTCCTTTGTTAAATGTTCAATTGCCATTGTTTGTGAATTTATAATGTTTAACACTAAATCTCGTCCCTCGATCCTCATCCCTGAATCCTGATTCCTATTCCTTCACGTTAAGTACTTCCCTAATTGCCTGTTTGAAAGTTGGTTTGGGTAGTGCACCAACTGACATTTGTGGTTTATCATCTGTCGGGACGAACAAGACGGCCGGAATGGACCGGATATTAAACACGCGTGCCAGTTCCTTCTCTTTCTCCGTATCGATCTTATAGATCCGGATTTTTCCTTTATACTCTTTCGCGAGTTCATCAAGGATTGGAGCAACTATTTTACAAGGCCGGCACCAGTCTGCATAAAAATCAATGATCACCGGGAGATCTCCTTCGAAAATCCACTTGTCAGCACTCTTGCTATAATCCCATACAAGTTTCTTGAATGCAGCGGCACTAAGGGGTTGAACCTTCCCCTGGTCAGTCAGGTCACTATTCTCAGATGGTATTGTTGCATGGGCGGAACGAGAATCCTTGACTTCAGTATTCCCACTGCAAGCGGTGAAGTTCATAATCAGGGCGAATCCTATAAAAAATGTTAGTTTTTTCATTTATTTGTTTTTTTTGTCGCTGCAAAGATAGATAAAATTTTTTAAATAAATCGCATAAGTATCACTATTTTTCTTATTTTTGTTCAATTATTATGAAAAAATTCTTCGAAACTCTCGATGCTGAGATGTTCTCAACACGGTTTGCAACCGATGAGGAGTGCCTTCAGTTTCTTTCCGAGCAAAAATGGGCTAACGGGTTCGTGTGCAAGAAATGCGAACACACTAATTTCTGTAAAGGGAAAACTCCATATGCAAGGCGATGTACACGTTGCAAGAGTGAAGAGTCTGCCACAGCACATACAATTTTTCACAGATGCCATATCCCCATCATGGAGGCCTTTCACATGGTATATATGGTTTGTTCCAACCCCAGGATCTCAACGTATGAATTGTCGCGCCAGATGGAGATTCGCCAGATGACCTGTTGGAAGCTGAAAAACAAGCTGATGGAATGTTTGGAATATAAAGGAGAAATAGATATCCTTTATTCTGGATAACTGGATGCTGGATGACTGGATAACTGGATGCTGGATTCTTGAATCTTGAATCTTGAACCTCTACTGTATCGCGACTTTCTTTGTTACAACTTCATCATCACCAATGATTCTTAGCAGGTAGATTCCCGGAGAGTGGTTGCTTAGGTCCAGAATTTTCCGGTTCACTCCTTTTTGTGTGAATAACGGGACAGTCATAGTGACTTTACCTTCCATGTCAAGGAGTTCAACCTCAAGCTTTTGCATTTCTTCTGTAGAAAACTGCAACGTGAGTCGATTGGCTACAGGATTGGGATAGATCTGCACATTTGTTAATCCGTTTTTTTCTTCGATCCCTATGGTTGATTTTTTCGGGTAGCAGATCTCCCATCCGTTGGCTCTGACTGTACTGTTGGTGGAAAAGATGATGAACATCTTTCCACTGGAAGAGGTTACAGAGTCGGGTAGGTTTCCATTTGGATAGTGCCCTGAGAGGCTAACCAGTGTATCTCCACTTTCGAGATCAAAGATCGTCAGGAAATCTTTTCCCTCTTCCGTGCTAAATGAGTTGAAATGGATTGTCAGTGGCTCTTCAGACTCACTCTCTATCTTCCATTTGCAAAGCGTGTTGTTATAATAGTCGAAGTTAAGACTGCCGTCTGTAAACTCAGCCGTATCTGCAGTAATGGTAGTAATGCCACTACACCATACAGGCAGGTTGGCTTTAAATGTGGCGTAAAATCCGTTGGCTGGTGTGTTACCGGTGGCTTCAAAGGTGATCAGCATTTTATTCCCTGAAGAGATGATCTCGGGAGGGAGTGTGTTACCGGAATAGAAACCTAATACCGGATCGCTGGTGGTGCCTCCGTCGTAGATTGTTACAAAATCAGCCTGATTCGTGGCAAAACGGTCAAACCTCAGGGTGATGTCTGTGATCGAGTCGAATTCAGTTTGTGGATCGATCAGCCATGAGCAATTGGCGGTTGGCAGATAGTTATCAATAGGCCCGCTACCATCTTCGAAAGAGCCTACGTTGGTTTGGAATTCCAGGTTGCCTGTGCACTGTACAGGCCAGGTGTAATTGATCGTATCAGGGAAACAGTTAATAACCACTTCCTGGGCCAGGTTGAAATTGTTCCCTCCGGGGGTGAGGTCGCTTGTGTAGAAATACCCGTCGCTGTTGCCACCCCATCCGAAATTAAAATGGAAGTAGGCTGAATCCTGGTAGCCATCGCAAACAAATGCATGTCCGTAAATATTGGGAACTGACCAGCCAGCATAATACATCGGGATTTTCTTATCGAGATGAACAATCAATACACTGTCCCAGTTCAGGTTGGTGCTGTCACGGTACAAATATTGTGTTTCCGGGGCGTATTTGAAGTAGGTTCGTAACGAAAATGCAGCTTTATGATTGTACATACCCGAACTGGTCGGACCATATTGTAAATCACATGAGACCCCGAGATGATAAATCAGTTCAGCGATAGCCATGTTACTTCTAAAAATGGAATTGGTCATCTTATTCCATTGATAGGTGGTAGCGCCAAAGTCTGCTGAGAGTATTCCGTAATTTGGCTCCATATAAGTATATGATCCTGTACCAGTCACAGGCCACCGGAAGTAGTACATCACCTGTGCCATACAAACCGGTACACACCCTGCCAAACAATGCCCCCCGGGACCTGCTGGATCTGCGGGGCACATTTCGTTGTAGTAAGGGCTCTGATCCCAATGGGTGGTGATTAAAGGAGCAATTTCGCTTTTCGCTTTTCGCTTCGCGCTTTGCGCTTCTCGCTTTTCGATACTGGATGTTGGATCCTGGTTATACTTCCACGCGGATTTTGTTGATTCGAAAGGAGGTATATTCTCCTGAATGGCGAAGCGAATCTGGTCTTTGTATTGTTTCATCCAGGCAGTGAACTGCGGGGCTTGATTGTTTTCATCGTATCTACCTTCAAATGAGTATGCCAGGATGGGATAAACGGCATCATCAGCTGCAATGGCAATCCAGCCATCAGGCATCATGTTGAAGATGTAATAAAGAGGCGTATCACGATCGGACTCGACAAAGCTTTCAACGACAGAGATATCTGGTAGACTTACTGGCCGAATCAGATTGACCTGTTCAAAATAGACGATCCGGGCTACTTTCCGGGCCTCTTCTAGTGGAATCTCTTTGGGATATCCGGTAAGGGCCATGCATGATAACAGCATGAAAACAGTGATGATCCTGCTCACTAAAACAAAATCTTATCGAACGATGACTTTGGTGTTACTAACACCTTTCTTGCTGGACAGACGGAGAATATAGACACCCTTTGCCACACCGGAGAGATCCAGCCGCTTCTCCACCTTATTCTCGAATGATCCGGTAGCATCTGAATAGATTGTCCTCCCGGTCAACGTGACCAATTCCATTGTTACCTGCCCGATTCCGGTTGCTTTAAATTTTACATTCAGAAAGTTAGAAGCCGGATTGGGATAAATATAGAGGTTTTCAACAGCCTCCGACTCTTCTGTTCCGACAACTATTGAATAACTTGCATCCCAACCTTCTCCACGAGTCATAATGTTGCTACTCCACATGACCATCATCCTGCCACTGGTCGCGGTGATACCTGTTGGAGGCGGAGTCAGATTCCCCGAGAAGGTGCCAAGGAGCTGACCGGAAATGAGGTCATATACCTGTACCTTATCTTTGATCTCCTGGGTATTGAAACTGGTAAAGTCTAGTATGACAGCAACAGCATTGTCAGGTTGGATATACCATTTGCAAATGGTGCTATTCCGGTATTCGTAATTTCCGCTTCCATCACTGAAACTAGCGTTGGGACCATAAAACGTGGTAGCTGATTCGCAAAAAGGAATCAGGTTGCAGTCATATTCTGCTAGGAAACCATTGGCAGAACCACTTCCATTTGTGGTAAATGTGACAAACATTTCAGGGACAGTGCCGGTAAGAGACGGAGGCAATGAACTTCCTGTATAGGTACCAAGCAGGGGAGCTTCGGCTGAATTCCCGTCATACACGTTTACTTCATCTCCGGTTGCAAGATCAAATCTGATAAAGTCCAGTGTTATACTTTCAACACTATCATCAGGTGCGATCAGCCAGGAGCAGTTGGAGTTATCCATATAACTGGCAACCGGGCCACTTCCATCTTCAAGAGCTCCGAAGTCGTAGGTTACCAGGTCAGTTTGCCCGGAACAATATTCAGGGTATAAGGCAGGATTGGGTTCAATGTTATAGACCATGCCTTGCTGGTTATTGAACGAGTTTCCACCGGGATTGAGAGCGTTCAGATAAAAATAGCCGTTAGCGTATCCACCCCATCCCCAGTTCATATGAAAAAAATCGTTGCCCTGATAGCCGTCACAAACCCAGGCATGGCCTCCAGTTCCGTGTCCTGAATACTCGATTGGCATACCCTGGTCCAAATCATCTTTCATCATATTTAACCAGGTATTATAAGGGTATGAACTCTTTTGTGAATACTTTACCGCGGTAGCATATTTGAAGTAATTCCTCATTGCACTGGGTATTTGATTGACATATGCTCCTGAGCCGGTTGGATCGTATTCCATGTTGACTGCGATTCCACAATGCCATGAAATCAATGCCAGCGGATCACACTCTTTGTTTGGGTTATCCGTCATGCCATTCCAATCGTATGTGGTGGCTCCGAAATCGGCACATTGCGGTCCGTACTGAGGTGGTTCCGGAACGATGCAGTGTGAACCCTGCCCTGTTTCCGGATAACGCCAGTAGTGCATGATCTGGCTCATGGCGGTAGCGACACAGCCTACGGGAACATGGCCCTGATAAGATCCGCCGGATGCAGCATCTTCAGGACACATTGCATTGTTTGGAAAATCCTGATTCCACGTATCTGTGATTAGTGGTTCAACATCTAAGGTTGGGGCATCCAGGAGGGCGATAGGATCTTCTGAACTGTAAAGTTCCCAGGCATCAATAATCTGTTGATCAGCCGGATAATTCTGCTCAATAGCTTGAAAGATATCTTTTTTGCAGACATTCATCCAGAACTCTAGTTGCGAAGGAACATTTTCCTGATCCCAGGGTTTATCAAACGAATACCCGATCACAGGATAGACCCGGTCATCAGCGGTCACGATAATGTACCCTGCATTGATACTGAAAACGTAATAAGCTGGAATTTCATTTTCCGATATCACCAATTCCCCGGTGATAGTCAGTGCGTCAAACGAAACAGACTGGCTGATATTGATCCGCTCGAAGTAGAAATTCTTAGCCACCTGGCTGGCCTGGTCCGAATCTACTTTCTCTGCGAAAACGGAAAAAGTTGCTCCAATTATCAGCAGAACAACAATTAAAGTGAATTTTTTCATTTGTGAAGGTTTGGTTAATTATTTTGCTTTGGTTTAAGGATACAAATATACATATAATTCTTATTATCTTCGTGAAATGAAACGGATACTCATTTTCAATATCAAGGAACTCGTAGCCATTGATGACTCGAACCGGTCATTTGTTGCCGGGAAAGAGATGTCAACCCTGACCACACTGAAAAATGCCTGGCTGCTGATCGAAGGAGATAGGATAAAAGATTATGGGATAGGGATGCCGGATTCCGGATCCCGGATGCCGGATAAGAATGATCTAATATCCGGTATCAGGCATCAGGTATCTGATTACAATCTGACTATCATTGATGCTACTGGTAAAATGGTATTCCCTTCTTTCTGCGACTCCCACACGCACCTCGTTTATGCCGGAAGTCGGGAGATTGAGTATGGCGATAAGATTAAGGGATTGAGTTATGAAGAGATTGCGAAGAGGGGAGGAGGGATCCTGAATTCAGCAAAGCTACTGCATGAAACTTCTGAAGAAGAGATGGTAGAGCAGGCGATGGGACGATTGAACGAGATCATCAGGCTGGGTACAGGTGCAGTTGAGATCAAGAGCGGTTATGGCCTCACC
>JACNKI010000179.1 GCA_014382125.1 Bacteroidota bacterium
TTGCTCAATTCTACAATTTCCATGGATATGACAGTCGAAGAAATGGCTTTGCCCATTGCAGGAAATAAAAGAAGCATCAACAAAACTGATTTGTTTGAATATTACGGAGAAGACAGATTAAAATTATCCGGTAAAACGATCCTGTCTGAAATACAAAACCTGGTCGACAAGAAAGATGGATTGGAAAGAATGATTAAGATTTCTTTTTTGTCCAAAGCAATGAAAGCCAAGTATACTGAATTAATTATGGAAAGATATAGGAGATTGGCTTAATAAAGCCAGCAACCTACCCTCTATATCCAATAGGGATTTGGGGGGCAAATCAAAGGTAAAAGGATGGTACCATCCCAGTGCCACATTGCGCATTATTATCAGTGATACGGGGACCATTTAGGGTTCTATCAAGATTGCAACATTTTTACAGAAAATAATTTACACTATCCTCATCTAGCCCTGCTGACCGATTGGGGGGCAATCAGTCAACAGGGGCCATTCCACACCAAATCATCAATGATCTCATTTGGCAAATTCGCTGACTGGCGGTTGGGATGTTTGATTCAATGAGGAAGTTGTTCCCGGGCATCCAGCGCTTTCTGCAGCTGAGGTTTGGTGACGATCTCCCGAATTCCAGGCTCTACCCTGGCCCAGCGATAGGCTTCCGTCTGAGTATCCATCAACTCAAAAGTCGTGACCACCGCTATCTGTGGAAGACCATGGGTCTTGATCTTCTTTTGATCAGGGGTAACACATACAGTCTGACTCCAGGCTTACACGCCCCCACTCCAGGCAGGGACTCATGACACTGATCACAGCTGGATGATACGGGTTCCTTGCTGTGGATCACCCCATCAACAGCTGCTCAGCGGGATTGCTCCTGGCCCTCCTGCCAGAGTGCTCTCACATTTTGTTCCTGGAGCACGATAACCGGCATAGTTCGATGCTTCAAAAAGGCGAATTGCTTATCTTCAGCCAGATAGGATTCCCTTCAATGCACCGATTGAGATCGCTGGTCATGCCAAAATGCAAGTGTCGATTTGTTATCCCAAGCCATGTTGGAGCAGTTTGGTTCCACGGACAAAATGAAGTCCGCAGCACCTATTCACCTGACCGGACCGCTGGCCTATCTGGATTTTCTAAAGTTGGTGAAAGTTCATTGCTAATAACGGATTCCGGTGGCATTCAGGAAGAAACAACTTAGCTGAAAATACCCTGCCTTGCAGTTCGATCAACCAGTGAGAGACCGATCATGATTTGGGAAGGCAGCAACGCTTTTATCAAAGCTGCGGATATTTTTGCCAAATCTGCTGAAAATCTTAAAAATACAAAATCCACATTATGCATACCGAAATATTGGGAAGGGAAAAGTGCTGAAAAGCGAGTAAGGCTTCTGGAGTGCTATTCAGCCGAATAACCCTAGCAATTTTTCAACTTGAGATTTCATTGCTAATTCTTGAACACGACGTTGGCAAATGGAATGAATGGTTTTCAAGAGTTGTTGATCATTTTGTTGTGGCCAATATCCCGAAGCCGCGAGAGCGCGTGGTAACCCAGAGGAGATTTTGGGTCTTGCGTGAATTTTTGAGTCGTTTGAGTTGAATGAGTTCTATGGGTTTGCGGGGCTTAGCTGGTTCTAGTCTCCATTATTGAATAAATTTCGACGCGTATTGTAATGGAGCATGTATGCCCGTTGAGTTGATTCATTTAAAAAGGAGCGGCTCACAAGATCTGAAACTTGATCTTGTCTTGTTGTAAACGGATGTATCAATTGTTCCATCCTGAAGGGTTGGATACCCACTCGTTCCCCAAATCTGATGAAGTCTCTGCGGTCAGGATGATTCAAAGGTGAGCCAGCTGGTTCAGAAAATAAGCCCTTATGAAGGGCAAAATCATTATCACTCACATGGATCCTGGTATCAAGGAGATCATAAGCAGGACTCAGAATAAAGTCAGATGAACTGGTTTCCAGCAAGGAAAAGTTTTTAAGATGGGCATCACCATTAGAAAATAAATAGTTGAATAAGATCAGCCGAAAATATTTCTCGATTTCAACGGTATAGGCTGGCACAAACCTTTTTAAAAGGTCTGCCAACTCTTCATAACTATACTCATATTTAAAATCTGGTCCATCTTTCAATGCTGACCTATCTGCAAGAGCCGCAAAATCTTCTTGTCTCAGTTTTGTGCCATCACTGGAGATATCAAATCGTTTGGTCAGAAACGCAGGACTCCCATCCTTAAAAAAGATCAAGCCATTTTCAGCTGTGGAGATTCCAAATACTTGTCTTGCTATTTGCATGGTTACGTGCTCATTGGCAGGTATTTGGTCGACTCGTTTTAAACCAGTAGGTATCGGTTTTAGTATATGCGTTCCCCGCTCACCTGCTCGTGTTAACCTGAGTTTATTCTTTTCCTGGATCAGGGACCATTTCACTTGGATGCCTGAAAGTGAAAAGTGTTTGCGGTTCTCCAGGAATAAATCAATATCAGATTCACTCACATCGGGTGAATGATAAGGAAGGATATGACTAACCGTGCGACCAGCGAACATGCGTCTACGAAATGCCCTGCTGTACCCTCCTGCATGGACACTGAGGTCACCGGGGCATACCAACAGTTCTGGCAGGGCCATCTCAGGAATCTCTCTTAACAACCGTGATGGCCCCAATCGTGTCCGCACCAGCAACAACACTCAATAACCCGAAATCATCGCCTTCAGACACTTCAACAAGTCTAGTCTGGAGACTGCGATTTCTACCCTCCGCTAAAAGATTGCTAAAAAAAGGAAATAGAACGGAGGAGGTGTGAACCTGTTTCGTCTTGGGCAGGGAAAGGCTTATGGCAGGACGGGCAGGATCTATGAAATAATCGATGGCGTACTCATAAACATACTTGTCAACATTTTCCTCTATCAAGCTGCCCGCCAGAATTCCATTCCAGAATACATCTGCGCTACGCATTTTCAATCACCTGGACCTTTAACACGGATAAGTATTTCCAAGCCTAGCACATCGCATACTTTTTGGAGTGTATTGATTCTTGGATTTGCTGCTCCACTTTCCAGTGCCTTAATGGTTCGTAGACCTATTTGCGAAAGATCAGCCAGGTCAGATTGATTAATACTCAGCGTTTTACGGCGATTTCTAATTGCATTATTTATATCTGATATATGCATTATGCTGCCCCTTTCGTGATAAATATAACCTCAAAATAGTTATTCCATAGCATAAATGCATTATACTGCACTTTATCAATACAATACGCTTCAGCGCCTCACTTCAATTGGAATAGTGCTTTATATCGCACTTTTATTGGCATGGGTTCTAATAAGTGGAATACAACGCTTGATTGACGGTCCTGGCCAGGCAACTCCGTAGTGGAGCCCTGGAGACGGTAGCAACGCAGGAAATTCATGATAGGAAACGAGCTTTGTAGTTTGCATGACACCGTGTAAACATTAAGAAAGGTGTCGTCATGAAATCAACTGCAAAAGACTTAAGCTCCTAGAACCCGCAAGAAGGTCCAAAACTTTCCGGAATCGGTGTCCGAAGTTCTCCGGATTTTCCAATGACTTGCTCAATTCTACAATTTCCATGGATATGACAGTCGAAGAAATGGCTTTGCCCATTGCAGGAAATAAAAGAAGCATCAACAAAACTGATTTGTTTGAATATTACGGAGAAGACAGATTAAAATTATCCGGTAAAACGATCCTGTCTGAAATACAAAACCTGGTCGACAAGAAAGATGGATTGGAAAGAATGATTAAGATTTCTTTTTTGTCCAAAGCAATGAAAGCCAAGTATACTGAATTAATTATGGAAAGATATAGGAGATTGGCTTAATAAAGCCAGCAACCTACCCTCTATATCCAATAGGGATTTGGGGGGCAAATCAAAGGTAAAAGGATGGTACCATCCCAGTGCCACATTGCGCATTATTCATGAGCTTAAGCGGTTTTCTGAAGATCTGGATTTTCACCTCAGTGTTAAAGACGACCAATATGCTTTGTCTCCAGTCATAGCCAAGCTATGCAGGAATCTGGCATTACAAGGCTATACAATCAGTGATTCAATGGTTAACCAGAAAACGGTTCGAAGCACCTTTATCAAGTTTGAAAGGCTACTCTTTGAATGTGGACTTTCACCCAATGAGGATGAGAAACTCAGTATCAAATTAGAAGTGGATGCAAATCCTCCCCCAGGCTGGGAGGTGGAGCGAAGAATAATTAATACCTATTTCCCTTTTAGTCTCATTCATCATGATGCTCCAAGTTTTCTGTCGGGAAAAATCCACGCGATTCTCCAGCGGCCCTATACGAAGGGTCGTGATTTCTATGATATCATATTTCTACTCTCAAGAGGGGAAGGTCTCCAGCCCAATATTCCTTATTTGCAGAACGCCCTGATCCAGACAAACTATGCAGGCGAAGCTATCAATCAGGAATCCTGGAAATCGGTCATTAGTGCCTATGCCAGGAGTTTAAACTGGGGCCATATTCAAGATGATGTCAGACCATTCCTTATCTCAAGTGGGGACAGTGACTTAATGGAGCTACCTATTCTGCTTGATTTGCTTCATTGAATCTGGTAACATCGCCAGCGGCTTTTTGCTGAATTCGCACCTTGTACCAGAGTCACTAAAAATAGTGTCTGGTCTCCCTAGCTATGCTGTAAATCGGATCAATGGAGGTGTAATTGGTAACAACTTCACCTTGAATATTGATTACCGTCTATTCATATTTCAAGGTTAGAGAGACAAACATTCCTCGACCCAAGAGAATCAGGCAGGCTTAATCGCCTGCTCTAAAAGCAGCGAGTTTTTGATTTTGGCCATACTGGATATTCGGGTTTCCTGCTTATGTATTTATCCGAGTCCCCCGCCAGGGCTTCAATTCATTGGCTGCATCAACAAGACCAAGGGTCTGGATTCAAGACATGAGTAACCAGTAATGTCAACCCTTCCCAGCTTTATTTGCGGTACCTGCTTTTCATCATTACCCAGCTTGCAGCTCAGCCCATTGGTCTGCGCCGAGCATTTTGAAGCTTAACCCATAAGAGCGTAATTGCTTTTGTGAATCTATGAACCGACTGGCCTTAGCCTGCAGTTCCGGGAGTTTATAGCGCTTCCCTTGCAGTTTACACTCGTACATAACGATTGTTTTTAAACGGTGATTGATTGTGATAATATCTATTTCAGTTGTCCCTCTGTCCCACCAGCTCCCAATTTCATCAAAGGACACGATCCCATTCTGGTTTTGTTCGATCAGTAATTCCTTGCAATATTCCTCGAATATTTTGCCCTGATAAGCTGCAAAGTCACGTTCGATATTTCCTAAAAGAGCTGCGGAAGCACCGATTTCCAACATACTCTGGTAACGGTAAACAAAACGGAACCAAAATTCAATAAATCGATCCGAAATATAATATCTTGAAATTTTACCTTTGGGCTCGGCGCCCAGCGGTTGTCGACGTTCAATGATCTGATAATATCTGATGAGCTCATTCAAATATCGATTTATATTCTCCATGGGAACACCCGATTGATTCACGATCTCTGAAAGTCGCGTACTGCCACTTGAGACAGCCTTCAGGATACTGAACCAGGGGGCATAATTTTTTCCAAACTCACTCAAGAGAAGTTGCCGGCCTTCGTCTACTAAGATACTGTTCTTATCCAAAACGAGTCTGCCAATAATATCAAAAATGGATTTATTCCACAATTGGTAGTCATTGATCAGTTTATAATAAAAAGGAATCCCGTGGAAAACGGTATAGAGATCCAAACGATTATGGATATCCACCCCGTGCTCATCAAATAATTTTTCTAAGGATCGTGGCGTAAATGATGTGCAATGCAGGGAGGCATTTAAGCGCCCAAACAAGGGTTGTTTAGCATCATCAAACAATCTGGTCATCATGCTTTGCAGACTTCCCACAGCCACAAGCAAACCTTTCATCTTTCCCAGGCGCTGGTCTAACTCTTTTTGGATAATCGAAAATGGGTCATTCGCCTGCCACTGAAACTCTTGGAATTCATCGAATATGGTGATGACGTGGTGGCGGATATGCACATCGAACAACGTTTGTATGAATTGGCTCATTCCGGCAAATTCAACGCTCCGGTACTCAGGATATTCCTGGGCAAGTATTTGTTTGAACTCAGACAACAGGGTTGCCTCATTTTGGCGCGTCACATAAAAGTAAAGCACTTTTGATCTTTGCCCTTGTATCCATTCACGGATAAGCTCTGTTTTGCCGATCCTGCGTCGCCCGGTAATCCTCAGGAAGAAAAACTGCTCTCTGGAGAGACCTTCGATTCGGTTTAATTGTTCCAGCTCATTTTCTCTATTATGAAATTTCATAGCAAAAGATAAGCAGCGATGTTCACTAATCAAGCTATTCTTCATTTTAGTATAATAATCGAATGAAGAATTATTCCCTCTAGTAAATCAAGGAACAATTTCAGTTGCAGGCGAGTGTGGGATTGGCGAGGCATTCAATTTATACAAATGAACCGGCTTATAAATCATCGGTGGTGTTAAAGATGAATGAAAGTCTACTTGTTGATGATCAATATTTTGACTTTTCACAGTCACTGTTCACCTTAAGCAATTAGATAAAGCGCTCCATGGATGCACCTCTTGCGACCATAGCAAATGCGCTGGATGTACATGACCAGTTCAATCTCTCCTATTCAGAAGCTAAGAAAATCATCCATGAAGTTTCAATGGTTACCAACGAATGGCTAAAGGAAGCCATCAAGTTCGGACTGAGTCTGGATGCAATAGATAGGATGGAAACTGCTTTCGTTCATGACGAATCAGGAGTAGCTGAAATAATCTCTTAACGTGAAACGAGAGGGCTGTTACTGATCAGTCAATCAAGATTATCGAACTAATTATAAATAGCGATACAGTTTGATAATGGTTTATGATTAAATTGCTTTCCAATAATGGAAAGAAACAAAGCTACAACAGACGATCAGATACAATCAATCCGCCAGGAATTGATTGAGCTGGATGAAAAGCGTAAGCTACTTCAGCATAAAATACATCTTTTAGAAATGGACCACGCTTCATCGACCAGTATCGTGGTAAATACTTCTAGTAGCATTACCAGCGAATCACATCACGATTTGAAAATCATACTATTCATGGACCTGTTCAAAGGTAGGACAGATGTATTTGCCAAACGGTTTGAGAGTTTGAAATCCGGTAAGACAGGATATCAGCCCGCTTGCGAGAATGAATGGGTACCTGCAATCTGTAATAAGCCAAAAATCAAATGTGCTGATTGCGAATACCGGGCATTCACTCCCATTACGAATACGGTGATCCGAGATCATTTACTGGGCTACGCAATAGGAGATAAGTCACGTCGCGACTTTACTGCGGGAGTATATCCACTACGTTCCGATGAGACCTGTCATTTCCTGGCCGTAGATTTTGACGGTTCGAATTGGCAAGAGGACATTTCAGCCTATTTACACACTTGTCGAGATATGGACATTCCTGCTGTGATGGAGAGATCTCGTTCTGGGAACGGTGGACATATTTGGTTTTTTTTCACTGAACCCACCTCAGCAAAAGCGGCTAGACAGATGGCTTCCTTCATCCTGACCAAAACTATGGAGCGCCACCCTGAAATTGGATTCCATTCATATGATAGATTTTTTCCAAATCAGGATACCATGCCCAAAGGTGGTTTCGGTAACCTGATCGCTTTGCCACTGCAAGGGCATCCACGGTTGAGTAATAACAGCGTATTCATAGATGATAACTTCATCCCCTTCCCTGATCAGTGGGCGTTTCTTTCCACAATCAAGAAGATTTCCCCCCCTGAAATTGAAGCGATAGTAAATGATGCGGCCCATAGAGGGAATGTCTTAGGCGTCCGTTTCGTTGATCTGGATCAGGATGAGGAACCATGGACAGCTCCTCCCTCCAGACAAAGAGAGCTTGACAGCATCCGGGGAGAACTCCCCTCCAAGCTTACAATAGTACTAGGGAATCAGATTTACATTGAGAAGTCTAACCTAGCTCCAGCCCTGATAAACCGATTAATTCGTTTGGCTGCTTTTCAGAATCCTGACTTCTATAAAGCTCAAGCCATGCGTTTGTCCACATGGAACAAGCCCAGAATAATTTCCTGTCATGAAGAGTTCTCAAAACATATTGGCCTTCCGAGAGGTTGCCTGGATGAAGTCACCGAGCTTCTCGATTCACTTTCAATAACGCCAGAAATCATTGATGAGCGTGAACCAGGTCTTAAGTTATCACTTTCATTCCAGGGAGAACTTTACCTTGAGCAAAAACATTCCGTCAAATCAATGCTGCCTTATGATACGGGTGTTTTATTAGCGGCGACAGCCTTCGGTAAAACCGTTGTGGGAATCGCGATCATTGCACAACGTAATGTAAATACACTTATTCTCGTGCACAGAAAACCATTGATGGACCAGTGGATTGCGGCTCTGAAGAAGTTCCTGGATATAGATCATGCGGATATTGGATATATCGGTGGCGGAAAATGGAAACCAACCGGCATCATCGATGTTGCTATGGTACAAAGTTTAAGCAGAAAAGGAGAGGTTAATGATATTGTTGAGAAATATGGGCACTTAATTGTCGATGAATGTCACCATATATCAGCTCGTAGTTTTGAAATTGTTGCGCGACAGTGCAAAGCAAAATACACGTTGGGACTTTCAGCAACCGTTGTGCGGAAGGATGGCCATCACCCGATTATTTTTATGAATATCGGGCCGATACGCTTCAAAGTTGGCCATCTAAAACAAGCCGCTCAAAGACCCTTTTCTCATAGAGTGGTTTTTAAAAATACAAATATCATACTACCGACTGATTTCTTAGAGAAAGACGATTTGCCAATACACGAGATCTATGCATTGATCACACAGGATGAACAACGGAATCGATTGATCGTAAATGACATTGTCCAAGTTGCCCTGAGCGGTAGAACATCTCTGGTTCTCACCGAGCGGCGTGATCATCTTCGAGAGCTGAATCAACTACTTTCAACATGTGTTGAAAATATTGTCGTCTTGCATGGCGGTATGGGAAAAAAGCAAAAACTTTCTTTGATGGAAAAAATTAATACCACCAGCGATGGGCTAGTAATTTTGGCTACTGGCCGCTATATAGGTGAGGGATTTGATTTGGCAAAACTGGATACTCTTTTTTTAACAATGCCCGTTTCCTGGAAAGGTGTCTTGACACAATATGCAGGTCGTCTTCACCGACTCCACACCGGTAAAAAAGAAGTCATTATTTATGACTATGTTGACACCAATATCCCAATGCTAGCTCGAATGCATAAACGTCGATTGTCTGGATATCGGTCAATAGGTTACATTTACTAATAGATCGGGTAATTAGAGACTTTGAATCGAAAACTCAAACCACTATATATTTTTCTTTTCTGAATCCATATGAAGACTCCGCTGGAAGAAAATATTCTTCTTAACCGCTCCATCTTCAGAAGATCAGCCAAAATCTCTCCTAAGGACCTTATCCGTAAACTCATATTTTGACCGAAGGCTGTCAATCATCA
>JACNKI010000166.1 GCA_014382125.1 Bacteroidota bacterium
CTTCAGGGCTCCTTCGATCGCTTCACTGCCGGAATTCACCAGGAATACCGAATCGAGATGGTCGGGCAGAAGATCCGTAAGCCTCTTGGCGAGCAAAACCTGAGGAGATTGAATGTATTTACCATATACATTCAGATGAAGGTATTTATCCAACTGAAGCCGGATCGCCTTCAACACATCCGGATGACGATGACCTGTATTGCTGACTGAGATCCCCGAAACAAGATCTATATATTGCTTACCATCTCTGTCACGTATATAGATCCCTTCAGAGTCCACAATATCAAGCCCTATGGGTGTCAAGGAAGGCATTCCCAGGTATCTGTAAAAGAGTTCCCGTTCAGTCATCATTTCATTTTGTTTTACGAAAATACAAAATAGCTAAAACTTTGTAATTTTGCTGCTCACCAACTCACAAACTCACCAGTTCACCAATTCACCAGTTAACAATGAAGGATAAAGTCGTCATCATTACCGGAGCTGCTTCAGGAATTGGTCGAGCGCTGGCATTTGAATGTGCAAAAAGGGGAGCAAAACTTGCCATTGCCGATATGAATAGCGAAAAATTGGCAGATTGCGGTGAGCAATTAGCTAAGAAGGGAACGGAAGTTCTTCACGCTATAACGAATGTGAGCAACGAGTCCGACTGCAAGAACCTGGTTGAACAAACAGTAGATAAATTTGGCCGGATCGATGTATTAATCAACAACGCAGGGATCTCCATGCGAGCTTTGTTTGAGGAGACAAGCCTGGATGTACTTCGGAAAGTGATGGATGTAAATTTTTGGGGGACAGTCTATTGCACGAAGTTTGCCTTACCCTATCTTCTGAAGTCACAAGGGAGTGTGACAGGCATTTCATCCGTTGCCGGATATAAAGGTTTGCCGGGGCGAACAGGTTATTCCGCATCAAAATTTGCCATGCAGGGTTTCCTCGAAGTGATCCGGATTGAAAACATGAAGAAGGACTTGCATGTTCTGATTGCCGTCCCGGGATTTACTTCAACAAACATTCGTAATTCAGCCCTGGCCAAAGATGGAAGCCAGCAAGGCGAGTCGCCACGTGATGAAGCGAAAATGATGTCTTCCGAAGAGGTGGCAGTCTATATCTGGAATGCCATTGAAAAGCGGAAACATCGGCTGACACTTACCAGACAGGGAAAGATGACCGTTCTCCTGAATAAGTTCTTCCCGAAATTCATGGATAAAATGGTTTACAACCATATGGCGAAAGAGACAGATTCTCCGTTTTAATAAATTATCTACTCACAAGTTCGCCAGTTCACAAGTTTACCAAATTATTCAGTTCCTTGGGTGATGTTGAATAATGGTACTCCGTAAATATTCCCTATCGAGGTGGGTGTAGATTTCCGTTGTTGTAATTGACTCATGTCCAAGCATATCCTGAACTGCACGAAGGTCGGCTCCCCCTTCAACGAGGTGGGTAGCAAACGAGTGTCGGAAGGTATGGGGACTGATATCTTTTTTGACGCCTGCTTTCTCTTTCAACTCTTTGATGATGGTAAAAATCATCACCCGTGAGAGTTTCGCCCCACGCCGGTTTAAGAAGAGAATATCCTCATCTCCCCGTTTGATTGTCTGCATCTTTCGGACAGACTCCATATAGATCCTGATCTGTTTCTGTGCGGTTTTCCCTATTGGAATCAACCGTTCTTTATTCCCTTTGCCGATGATTCGAATAAAGCCTTCCTGAAAATGAAGAGCAGATATCTTCAGATCAATCAGCTCAGTTACCCGCAATCCGCACCCATATAGTGTTTCAAGCATAGCTTTGTTGCGTTCGCCTTCAGGTTTACTCAGGTCAATCGCATCAATCAGCTTTTCGATCTCTTCAATACTCATCACCACAGGAAGTTTCCTTCCAATTTTAGGCGCATCAAGCAACTCTGTCGGATCTTTTTGAGCCAGATCCTCCAGTTGCAGGTATTTGTAAAAGGATTTCATCCCGGAGATCACCCTGGCCTGGGTGCGGGCCGTCATACCCAGTTCCGTAACCCATTTCAGAAAGGCCTGCAGATGATGTAATTCCACATCCGCCGGCTGAAGATCCTTACCGGATGCTTCCAGGTATTGAATAAACATCTTAACATCATGGAGATATGCCATTACCGTGTTGGTTGATAACGATTTTTCCAGCTGGATAAATGTCTGATAACCCCGGAGATAGGAATCCCATTTCATACTGTCCTGGGGGATTTGTTATTCGCCTGTGAATACCGGTTTTCGCTTCTCCCGGAAGGATGCTATCCCTTCAAGGTAGTCCTCACTCTCCCAGACTTTTTTCCGCAATCCGTCTATTCTCTCAAAGACTTCGGGATTTAATGCCTGGGAGTTGGCAAGGATCCGGAACTGCTCTTTAATCACGGAAATGGAGAGAGGTGACAAGGTGGTTATTCGATGAGCCATATCCAATGTAAATTGCTCGAGCTTTTCTTCTTCCACAATATGATTGATTATTCCCCAATCAAGTGCCCGTGGTGCCTTAACTGGCTGGGCCGTGAAAAACATCTCTTTCGCCTGGTTGACACCCAAACGGCTGATAAAATGGGCGATCCCGGATGCATTATAAGGAATCCCAATTTTGGCAGGGGTGATAGCAAACGAACCGGTAGGATCTCCGATAACGATATCTGAGGTCATGATCAGGTCACAGGCTCCACCCCAAACACTCCCGTGGATCTGGGTTATTATCGGGCCGGGGTAGGACTGGATCGTTCGCAAAAGAACCTCTAAGGGATCGAAGTATCCCAGTGGATCTTCCTTTCCATCTGGCAACTCAGGGATGTAATGGCCTGATGACCAAACCTGGCTCTTGTTGGGCTCGGCAGTTAAAATAACAACCCGAATCTTTTTACTTTTAAATTCATTCAGGGTAGCTACCAGTTCGTCAACCATTGCCTGGCTTAAGGCATTTAATTTCTCGGGATGGTTCAACGCCAGGATCCCGATCTTATCATGAATTTCGCTTTTAACCATTTTCAGTTTTCTAGATTACCTTCGAAAGTAAAGATTTTTATGGTTTGTTTTGATAATTGGCGGAAAATTTTTACTTTTGCACCCCGTAAAAACAAAGGAAAGCAAACAATGGCGAAAAAGACAAAAGGTCAACGAATTCAGGTGATTCTGGAATGCACGGAACAGAAAAACAGTGGCGTTCCCGGAATGTCAAGATATATTACGACCAAGAATAAGAAGAACACGCCGGAACGATTAGAGATCAAAAAGTTCAATCCCTACCTGAAGAAAGTAACCCTGCATAAAGAAATTAAATAACACACGATAAATCATGGCAAAGAAAGTAGTCGCATCATTTAAAGGAGCCAGCGCAAAAGACATCACTAAGGTGATCAAGATGGTGAAGTCTCCAAAGACTGGAGCCTATGCCTTTAAAGAGGCAATGATCCCCAACAATAAGATCAAAGAGTACATCGCTGCAAAAGAGAATTAACAGAGTATTACTCCTCGTTAAAAAGCTTTTTTCCCGATGAAAAAAGCTTTTTTTATAGGGTCAACCACAGACAGTCATCATCCAAATGGGCATTTTTAAGATCTTTTCCGGCGAAAAAAAAGAACATCTCGATAAAGGACTTGAAAAGACTAAAACTTCACTCTTTTCAAAAATTTCGAAAACGGTTATCGGAAAATCGAAAGTGGATGACGAGGTGTTGGATAACCTTGAAGAGGTGCTGGTCACTTCTGACGTCGGTGTCGAAACAACCCTCCGTATCATCGAACGTATCGAAAGGCGTGTTGCAAGTGATAAGTTTCTGGGAACAAATGAATTGAATCAGATACTGAAAGAAGAAACCGGTGCATTATTGCAGGAGAATAGCACAGATGATTATACCGATTTTTCCATTCCTGATGAGAAAAAACCCTATATCATAATGGTTGTAGGAGTTAATGGCGTGGGTAAAACCACAACCATCGGAAAATTGGCCTACCAGTTCAAAAAAAGTGGAAAAAATGTTTTAATGGGCGCTGCCGACACCTTCCGGGCTGCGGCAGTTGATCAACTTTCAATATGGGCAGATCGGGTAAGTGTTCCCATTGTTACTCATATGATGGGTACGGATCCTGCTTCGGTCGCATACGACACGGTTGCGAAAGCCATCTCCAGCAATGCGGATGTAGTGATAATTGATACAGCCGGTCGACTGCACAACAAAACCAACCTCATGAATGAGCTTTCTAAAATCCGGAAAGTGATACAGAAACTTGTTCCTGATGGTCCAGACGAAGTCCTGTTGATCCTGGATGCTTCTACCGGTCAGAATGCATTTGAACAAGCGAAACAATTCACTGCAGCAACAGAGGTAAACGCAATAGCCCTGACTAAACTTGATGGAACAGCCAAAGGGGGAGTAGTCCTTGGGATCTCGGATCAGTTTAAAGTCCCGGTAAAATACATCGGAATCGGGGAGAGGATGGAAGACCTTCAGGTCTTTAACCGGATGGAGTTTGTGGATAGTTTATTCAACCAATAGCAGGTGAATTCCCAACGAAAGAAAAAGCGTATCGGTCTGATTTCGCTTGGCTGTGCCAAGAACCTGGTTGACAGCGAAGTACTCTTGAAGCAACTCGAATCAAGCAGGATTGAGATCGATTTTGAACCGCGGAGTCTCGAAGACATACAAGCTATAGTTATAAACACATGTGGTTTTATTGGGGATGCAAAGCAAGAGTCTGTCGACAAGATCCTGCAATATGTCAATGCAAAGCGGCAGGGGGTAATAGAGAGAATCTATCTCATGGGATGCCTGACAGAACGGTACCGAAACGAGCTGGAAAGAGAGATACCAGAGGCTGATGGGATTTATGGCATCAACGAACTGCCGGTGATTATCCGGGAATTGGGAGGTGAATATAGAATCAACCTGCTGGGAGAGAGATATCTAACAACACCATCTCACTATGCATACATTAAGATTGCTGAGGGATGTGATAGATCCTGCTCTTTCTGCGCAATACCAATGATCCGCGGGACACACCGGTCACGGCCGATGGAAGAGATCATCAGGGAGGCAAATTACCTCTCTGACCAGGGAGTGAAAGAGTTGCTTGTAATCTCCCAGGATACTACGTTTTATGGCATTGACATTTACAGCAGAAGAACGTTGGCAGAGTTGCTTCGGAAGTTGGCTCTTGTAAAAGGAATCGAATGGATCAGGTTGCATTACGCCTACCCACATGCATTTCCGATGGAGGTCCTAAATGTGATCCGGGAACACCCTACAATCTGTAATTATGTGGATATCCCACTGCAACATATCAATAGCCGCATCCTCCGATCGATGAAACGGGGTATAACAGGAGATAAAACCAGAAAGCTGATTGACAAGATTCGTGAAAAAATTCCTGGAGTGAGCCTTCGAACTACATTCATCACAGGGTATCCGGGAGAGAAGGATGAAGATGTTGAAGAGTTGATCCGGTTTTTAGAGCAGGTGAAATTCGACAGAGTTGGCATGTTTGCCTATTCGCATGAAGAAGGAACAGCAGCTTTTTCCCTCAAAGATTCCATTCCTGCCGGGGAAAAACAGAAACGTGTCGCTATGTTGATGAATATCCAGGAAGAGATCTCTTTTCAGTTAAACCAACAAAAGATCGGACACACGTTACGAGTTTTAATAGACAAAAAAGAAGGGGATTCCTGGGTGGGGCGCACAGAAGCTGATTCCCCTGAAGTCGACCAGGAAGTTCTGATCTCAGATAAATCCGGAAAACTTGAGCCTGGCCGTTTTTGTGATGTGACGATCACGGAAGCGGGTCATTTTGATTTGATAGGAGAAAGTACCTTCTAAATCATGCTCATTGATTACTTTTGTCAAAAAAACCACACATGAAACTATTTCAATACGGACTTCTCATTGCCATGTTCATCTTTCCGCTGGTTGCAACAACACAAACTAAGGGGCCATATGAGGTTAGAGAAAAGCAGAATCAACTTACTGAGCAAGGACTGAAGACCGGTTTCTGGAAAGAGAGGAAAGGAGAGTTTACGAAGATGGGGCACTATGTAAATGGAATCAAAGACGGAACCTGGGAAACTTATCTTTCCAACAACCAGATCTTGCGCATTGAAACGTATGATAAAGGCAAGCGTAACGGAATTACGCTCCAATTCGACCGGAAAGGCAAAATCAGCAACGTTGAACACTACAAAAATAACAAGATGGACGGATTGGTATACATTTACAACCCTCAATCAACCCGCCTTCTCAACGAACAACACTATAACAACGGAATGTTAACCGGATTGTTCCGGAAATACTATGACAATGGTAAGATTCAGGAAGAGTCCTTCTATCTGGATGACCAGAAGCATGGCCCATCAAAATGGTTCAACCGGGATGGAAGGTTGATTGCGATCTACATCTATGACCATGGTCTTTTTGAAGGGAATCAACGCACCTTCTACGATAATGATACAGCAGCTACAGTTACAATGTATGTGAACAATAAGCTTGAAGGGGGATTCCAAGAGTACTACAGAAACGGAAAATTGAAGCACGCCGGAAAATATGTAAATGGGAAAAAAGAGGGGCGATGGATAGAATATGATGAGACTGGGAAAGAAATTAATGCTACACGTTATAAAGACGGAATCGCCAAATAAGTTTCAGATTTTCAGAAGTTATCTTCTTCGGTTTCTGATCACATAACCTTTCCTTGATGGGCTTCCCTTATACCCATATTTCAAGGAATAATTGCTTCGGTTTTTCTTTACCTGCTGTTTTTTGTAAGATCTATCAACTTTACAACTGTATCTTCTTGATTTTGAACAGGACGAATAGAAAGGAATGGTCAAACCGATTATGAGGAAGACAAATATGACTTTGAGCAATTTCGACATCAGAGAATGATTTTGCTGGTAAATTTACAATAAATTAACAAAAAGAATCGCGATATTATTTATCTTTGTTGAGATTAATTAACAATTAAGACTGAAAAGAGGTCCCTCTTTTAGTAATCCAATAGTGATGATGCAAAAACTTCTGATTGTTGTTATAATCATTTTCTTAAACCACCCGATGATGGCGCAGTTCCCACCGCCTGCAGGGGAACCCGGGACAACGGCTATATATAAAGACAGTACGGCATTCCGCGCATGGGCAAGTGGATGTACTGTGGAGATTGGTTACATAAACTTTGTTGATACCACGGTAACCTTTGGGGGTTCAAATCGAGCCGACTTTGGCATTCCGGAAGATGCGACTGATACAGCGGATAACCGAGTGATAACCCTGGGCGACAGAGGGATAGCTACGCTGACACTGCCTGCTCCCATGTATGATAGCGCAGGCCCGGATTTTGCCGTGTTCGAAAATTCCTTTGACAATGGATTCCTGGAACTGGCTTATGTTGAGGTTAGCTCTGACGGACAACACTATGTGAGGTTTCCAGCCCTCTCACTCACAGCCGAGTTTCCTCAGATTCCCACATTCGGCACACTGGATGCGACTAAGATTCACAATTTTGCCGGAAAGTACAGAGTTTTTTACGGAACACCTTTTGATCTGTCTGACCTCAAGGATAGTAGTGGGATCGAACTGAATGCTGTGACACACATCCGGATCCTTGATGTAGGAGGGTGCATAGATCCTGGCTATCAATCGTTCGATTCTGAGGGACACATAGTTAATGACCCGTGGCCGACACCTTTTCATACATGCGGATTTGACCTTGATGCAATAGGTATCATTCACATAGAATCCCAGGCAATATTCAACCAAAACAACGCGGTTCCAATCCGGATCTTTCCGAATCCGGTTCACCATAAACTCCATATCCGGAGTGAATCATTTTCCATTATCCGACTGACATTGAAAGATATCTTTGGGAAACAATATCTCACCAATCATCCAATTCAGAAAATGGCAGAGATCGACATGTCAGATTATCCTGGTGGCATTTATTTCGCTATATTTACGACTCAGGATGGGATTACCTCTGTCAGGAAAATTATCAAAAAATAGTCTCTTTGAAACCAAAGGAAACTCTCCTTAGTTTGCTCATGGGTCTGATCATGATCCTTGCTGCCTCCGCACAAGAAGTGAGTGATACGCTCAGGTTGAAAGAGATAGAGGTTAAAGCTAATTTTCCTGTTGATCATATGGGATTTAAGCGTGTCAGGCTGGATTCTACTATACTGATGCCTCACATTGATGCCAACCTGAGTACGATTCTTTCACAATACTCTACCATTTTCATCAAGTCATACGGCAATAACAATCTGGCAACACCCTCATTCAGAGGGACTACTGCACATCATACGCAGATAGAATGGAACGGGATTAATATCAATTCCCCTATGTTGGGCCAAACTGATCTTTCACAGGTTCCGGTATCACAATTCGATGGAATCGAGATTCTTTATGGTGCTGCCGGCATAGCCAGATCCAGCGGAGCATTCGGGGGAATTGTAAACCTAACCACCAAACCCGACTGGAATAACCGTCTGAATGTTACCCTTGCGCAAACATTTGCCAGTTTCAATAACTACTCTACAAACCTCAATGCCGTGGTTGGCAACGCCAATATCCAGTCACATACAAAGGTGAACTTCAATAGAGGAAAAAATGATTTTCGGTTCTACAACGACTATACCCAGTCTGTTATGAATCAAATCAATTCATCATACCTTAAATATGGTTTTTCAGAAGACCTCTTCGCTAAAATTAATAACCGTCATCTGATATCCGCTAAGATCTGGTATAGCCACAACGATACGGATATTCCTCCTGTAACGACCAACATCAATCCGGATCATAAAGAAAAACAGAGAGACCGATCGCTACGTAGCCTCATAGAATACAAATATGTAGCCAGGAAATTTAACATCAGCATGCGATCTGCGCTGGTCGATCAATATATGAACTATGTAAACGATAGTCTGGAAGCGAACCACCACTATTACTCCTTCACCAACAGATTTCGGTTTCAATATACCGGTTTCTCAAAAGTAACCGTTAAACCCGGGTTGGATCTTACGTACGACTGGGTAAATTCCGATGCATATGACGGACAAAAACGCAGATATATCCTCGGTGGATTTGCTGAGAT
>JACNKI010000223.1 GCA_014382125.1 Bacteroidota bacterium
ATTATTATCTGAAAGACCGCAGGCCTGCTTTATATAAAGAACTTGATTCAGAAAATGCAGATTTTCTGGATACAACCGAGGATCCGATTAATCTTGATACCGACTTCCTTGACAGAGGGTTCGAGTACCCTGTGTATAAAGATGGGAAAGAGATGCTGGATAACTAGATAGCTGGATAACTGGATGACTGGATACTTGAGTCTTGAGTTTTGAATCTTGAACCTTGAACCTTGAGTTTCAATCCTAAGTCTTAAATACTCCCAAGATTTCTCCGTAATAAATTGTATGGAAGTCGCGTTGTTCGTAGTAGGTGTCGATGATTGAAGGCTCCAGAGTTCCCGGATCGACTTTATTCTTGTGAATGATCCGGCACTCATAGTGGATAACTGATTGGGAGATATAAAAGGCATTGGAACACTCTCCATGTTTCATGTCAAAATTACATTTCGCTACTTTGTCTATATCCCGGCCCGATTCCGTGCCGCAAATGGCGGTCTCCTGGTTGAACCCCTTTGGTAACACATTGATAGTAAAGTCTTTGACATTCTCGATCAGTTCGAATGTGTACCGGTTGGGCCTCACAAGTATCACGAAAACGGGTTTACTCCAGACATAGCCCAGAGTTCCCCAACCTATGGTCATGGGATTAGGAGGCACGCCGGCGATAAGTAAGATGCCTTCCCCGCGCATCTTCTCCATGGTTTCGTCGAATGCATCAAACGTTCCGATCTGTTTACGCATAATTTTCTATTTTTGTTATCAGATAACCAATGATGAAACAAAAAATTGCTATGGTAACAAAACTACAAAAAATCTGGTTCATAACCATGCTGGTTTTACTGTCTGGATCCATATTCTCGCAAGACGCAATAAAAAGAATCACCATTGAGGATGTGTTCAAGAAGAGGACCTTCTCTTCTAAACGCGTCTCTGGCATCCATCCGATGAACGATGGAAGATTCTTTTGCAAGGTCAAACAGGACAGTCTGAATGTATATGATTATAAAACCGGGGCTTATCAACGGACCATTATAACTTCAGAAGACCTGATTCCGGCTGGAGACAGTGTACCTGTTCCGATCAAAACATACAAGTTGAGCGACGACGAGACCAGGATCCTCTTTACAGTAGCCAGGGAATCTATTTACCGACACTCCTCCAGAGCATATTACTATGTATATGATATCCAAACAAAATCTCTGACTCCGGTATCTGACCAGGGAAAGCAACGCCTGGCTACATTCTCCCCAGATGGTTCAAAAGTAGCTTTTGTTTATCAAAATAATCTCTTTGTCAGGGATTTATCATCGAGCACCGAGCACCGAGCATCAAGCATCGAGCAACAGATAACCTTTGACGGAAAAATGAATGAAATCATCAATGGTTCAACAGACTGGGTGTATGAAGAGGAATTTGGATTTACAAAAGGTTTCTTCTGGTCTCCTGACGGGACGAAGATCGCTTTTTACCGGTTCGACGAAACCCCGCTGAAGGAGTACTACCTGAAATACTATGGTGATGTTTACCCGGAACTCTATACATATAAGTATCCTAAAGCAGGAGAGGACAATTCATTCATTGAGGTCAGGATTTACGATCTTGAAACCGGAAAAACCACTACTGTCGATATCGGTAAAAAGCGGGATATCTATATCCCCCGCATCAAATGGACGAATGATCCCAACACATTAGCTCTTTACCGCATGAACCGGCATCAGAGCCATCTTGAATTGATACTGGCAGATGCGGCTACAGGAGAGACACGGGTGATCCTCAAAGAGGTGAATCCCTGGTATATAGATATCACGGATGACTGGATCTTTTTGAAAGACAATAAATCGGTGTTGCTGACCAGCGAAAAGGATGGCTACAACCACATCTATCTCTACAGTCTGGATGGGCAGTTGATCCGGCAGATAACATCCGGAGAATGGGATGTAAGAGCTCTTTATGGACTAGATGAAGAACAGAGACTGGTCTATTTTCAGTCGTCAGAGACATCTCCCCTCGACCGGGATATCTATGTTGTTTCAATCGATGACAGTGGACTGAAAAAGCTATCGGTGACAGAAGGATATAACCGGGCACAGTTCAACACTGACTTTACCTGGTACATTAACAACTGGTCTGACATCAACACCCCGCCATATATCACTGTGAATGATAGCAAAGGCAAGGTGGTCAGGGTGCTTGAAACGAACGAGAATTTGAAAAAGAAGATCAGTGAATATGATTTCTCTGCAGTTGATTTCTTTTCATTTGAGACCGGCGACCACCTTGAACTCAACGGCTGGATGCTCAAGCCACCCGATTTTGATCCGGATAAAAAGTATCCCGTTCTCTTTACCATCTATGGAGGGCCCGGTTCTCAAACAGTGACTAATCGGTGGGGGGCGGCTAGTTTGTGGAATCAGTTTTTTGCTCAGCACGGTATCATTGTCGTCTCTGTAGATAATCGTGGAACGGGTGGACGCGGACAAGAGTTCAAGAAGTGCACCTACCTGGAACTCGGGAAATATGAAACGCTTGATCAGATTGAAGCGGCGAAATACCTGGGAACACTACCATATGTGGACAGGAACCGGATAGGGATGTGGGGCTGGAGCTTCGGTGGATATCTTACCCTTTCCTGTATGACTAAAGGGGCTGACTATTTTAGCATGGGAGTAGCTGTGGCTCCGGTCACCAACTGGAAATTCTATGATAATATTTACACAGAGCGATTCATGCGTACCCCGCAGGAAAATGAAAAGGGATACGAGGAAAACTCACCTGTCAACCATGCAGAGAAGCTGAAAGGAAAACTGCTCCTTATCCATGGTATGGCTGATGATAATGTGCATCCTCAGAACTCATATGATATGATCACCGCGCTGGTGGCTGCCAACAAACAGTTCGAATTGATGCTGTATCCAAACAGTAACCATGGGATCCGTAGCGGTAAAAACACACGATGGCACAACTTCACCAGGATGACTGATTTTATCCTGGAGAATTTGTGATTTTAAATGAAAACATCTACCTTTGCAGCCCTTTTTTATAAATAAATAGTAACAATAAACAAGAAAGCGAGAGTATTTGAATGATTATCATACCGGTTAAAGAAGGTGAAAATATCGACAGAGCGTTGAAGAAGTTAAAACGTAAGTTTGAAAAAACTGGTGTTGTCAAAGAACTTCGCGAACGTCAGAAGTTCACAAAGCCCTCCAAGAAACACAGAGATGTTGTTCAAAAAGCAGTTTACATCCAGAAGCTTCAGGACGAACAGCAAGGCTAATAAAATCGACTTTAATAAGAAGAAATTTTGATCCGGGGAATATATTTTGTATATTTATCCGGTGAACGGATATAATCCGCAAAGGTTCTTCTTATTTTTTTTTGACAGATGTGACGGAGAAGTTTATTGAATATATACGGTTTGAGAAGCGATATTCGCCTCATACAGTGACTGCCTACGAGAGCGACCTTTCTCAGTTTTATCTTTTCCTGGAAAATCAATATGCGATTGAAGATATTTACGATGTGGATCATCTGATGATCCGGTCATGGCTGGTTGCCCTGATGGAAAAGGGGGTCAGTGAACGGAGTATCAACAGGAAGTTGACTACCCTAAAATCCTACTACCGGTTTTTGATTAAATCGAATGTGGTAGAGGTGAATCCTATGAACCGGATCACCTCGTTGAAGACCAGCAAGCGCCTTCCTGTTTTTTTAGATCAGGAGAAAATTGACCTGATGTTTGACCAGGTTGATTTCGGAGAGGGTTATCCGGCTATTCGGAATCGCCTTATCCTGGAGATGCTTTATTCAACCGGGATGAGATTGGCTGAGCTGGTGAACCTGAAGGAGAATGATATTGATTTTCATCATGCCAGTCTGAAAGTTCTGGGGAAACGAAATAAAGAGCGGCTAATCCCGTTTGGAAAGATTCTGGAAGGACTTTTGCCACACTACATGGAAGAAAAAGCGAAGGTGTTTCCGGATCAGCAATGGTTGTTCCTGACAGATGCGGGAAAGAAAATCTACCCAAAATTAGTTTACCGGATTGTTAACCGGGCGCTGGCACAGGTTTCAACCCTAACGAAAAAGAGCCCGCATATATTACGGCACACGTTTGCAACGCACTTGCTTAACAATGGTGCAGAGCTGAATGCGGTGAAGGAACTACTGGGACATAGCAGCCTGGCTGCAACCCAGGTTTACACACACAATGCAATCGATAAGTTAAAACGAATTTATGAACAAGCTCATCCAAAGGCTTAATTTTAAAAAGGAGGCGATATGAACATGGTTATTAACTCTGTACATTTTAAAGCTGATCAGAGGCTGGAGACTTTCATTAAAGAAAAGCTGAATAAGCTCCCGTCAATTTATGATGGTGTGATCGGGGCAGAAGTGAAGTTGAAAGTGGATAACAATGACACGCCGAGGAATAAAATTGCAGAGATCCGCCTGATGATCAAAGGAAATGACCTGTTTGTTGTCAAGGAGGCAAAGACATTCGAGGAGGCAACTTCAAAGGCAGCAGATGTGTTGCGCAGGCAATTGAGGAAGCACAAGGAGAAGCTTAGAAGCAAATAACTAATCTACTCAGGGATAATATCTTAGGAATTCTGGTACAACTTTTGTAGAAAAAATCGATTGATCTTTCGGATTTTTTCAGAAATCTCTTTGATAATTTTTTAAATCTTTATACTTTTGCAGTCCTTTTCGTAAAAGGGCTGTTTTTATATTATATCTTAGTGTTCTTTGAGAATTTGACTTCACGTTGCGAAGCATTTACGACCATACGGAATGAACCAGCATAACCTGCCGATGTAGCTCAGTTGGTAGAGCAGCTGATTTGTAATCAGCTGGTCGGCGGTTCGAGTCCGTCCATCGGCTCATGTAGAGACGCGATTAATCGCATCACTAGCATGCAAGGGGAGATTCCAGAGCGGTCAAATGGGGCAGACTGTAAATCTGTTGGCGAAGCCTTCGGAGGTTCGAATCCTCCTCTCCCCACAATCGAAATGCGGAAGTAGCTCATTTGGTAGAGCGGAAGCCTTCCAAGCTTCAGGTGGCGGGTTCGAGCCCCGTCTTCCGCTCGCTGCCTTTGTAGCTCAGGGGTAGAGCACTTCCTTGGTAAGGAAGGGGTCACGAGTTCAACTCTCGTCAAAGGCTCGACATATATGTAATTAATCTTAATATAACGTAATTAAACTTAAATTCAAATGGCAAAAGAAAAATTCGAACGTTCAAAACCACACCTCAATGTTGGAACAATTGGACACATTGACCATGGTAAAACCACCCTGACAGCTGCAATTACACAAGTACTGGCAGAAGCAGGATTGTCTGAAGTCCGGTCGTTTGATTCTATTGACAATGCACCGGAAGAGAAAGAGAGAGGAATCACGATCAACACGGCTCATATCGAGTATGCAACGCAAAATCGTCACTATGCACACGTTGACTGTCCCGGTCATGCCGACTATATTAAAAACATGGTAACCGGTGCTGCCCAGATGGATGGTGCGATACTGGTTGTGGCGGCAACAGACGGTCCGATGCCTCAAACCCGTGAGCACATCCTCCTGGCACGTCAGGTTGGTGTACCCCGGATGGTGGTTTTTATGAATAAATGCGACATGGTTGACGACCCGGAATTGATCGAACTTGTTGAGCTTGAGATTCGTGAGCTGTTGTCCTTCTACAAATTTAATGGAGACGAAACACCTATCATCGCGGGATCAGCATTGGGCGGTTTGAACAACGAACCCCAATGGGTTGAGAAGGTCAAGGAGTTGATGGATGCCGTTGACGAATATATTCCATTACCTGCTCGTGATATAGATAAACCATTCCTGATGCCGGTTGAAGATGTATTTTCAATCACAGGCCGTGGTACAGTAGCTACCGGAAGAATTGAAACAGGAATTATCCTGACTGGGGATCCTGTTGATATCATCGGCATGGGTGCTGAGAAACTGAAATCAGTTGTTACCGGTGTGGAGATGTTCCGGAAAATCCTCGACAGAGGAGAAGCCGGTGATAATGCTGGTCTGCTGCTTCGCGGTATTGATAAAGATGAAATCCGTCGCGGGATGGTTATTGCAAAACCTGGTTCCATCACACCTCATAAACACATCAAAGCTGAAGTCTATATCCTGAAGAAAGAAGAAGGTGGACGCCATACACCATTCCATAATAAATATCGTCCTCAGTTCTACTTCCGTACAACTGACGTAACTGGTGAGATTATTCTTCCTGAAGGCGTTGAGATGGTTATGCCTGGTGATAACCTGAGTATTGAAGTGAAGCTGATCTCTGAGATTGCCATGAGTAAGGGACTCCGTTTTGCTATCCGTGAAGGTGGCCGTACTGTTGGCGCTGGTCAGGTAACTGAAATTCTTGACTAAGGATTTTACAAGGTTAATTACACACGGGTGTAGCTCAATTGGTAGAGTGGCGGTCTCCAAAACCGTAGGCTGTGGGTTCGACTCCTACCACCCGTGCAAAAAATTCAGATAAATGGCTAAGTTGAAAGTGGTAACATACGTCAAAGAAAGCTATGATGAGCTGATGCATAAAGTGTCTTGGCCTGCATGGCAGGAGCTGCAAAGCAGCGCTATTGTTGTATCAGTCGCATCGCTGATTATTGCCCTGGTCGTATTTGCAATGGACGAAGTATTCCGCAACATCCTTACACAGTTCTATAAACTTTTCTAGTCATCCACAGGAGATTTATCTGAGTTTAAATGATTCTACACGTCGATTCAATTGCAGCGAAGGCATGAATGAACAGGAAAAAAAGTGGTATGTCATCAGAGCCATTAGCGGGAATGAAAAGAAGGTCAAACAATATCTCGAAAGTGAAATTGTCAACCATAACCTTCAGGATTACATTGCCCAGGTTCTGATCCCCACTGAGAAAGTTTATATGATCCGTAAAGGGAAGAAAGTTAGCAAAGAGCGTAACTATTTTCCCGGTTACGTGCTTATAGAAGCTGTGCTGGCTGGCGAAATCCCGCATCTGATCCGGAATGTTCCCGGTGTCCTTGGCTTCCTTGGAACCAAAAAAGGTCAACCGGATCCATTGCGTTCCTCAGAGGTCAAACGCTTGCTTGGAAAGTTTGACGAACTGTCAGAACAAGGTGAAGAGGTCAATATCCCGTATATCGTTGGCGAAACGGTTACCGTTATCGACGGACCTTTTAACAGTTTCAGCGGAGTGATCGAAGAGATTAACGAAGAGAAGAAAAAACTGAAGGTTATGGTTAAGATCTTCGGTCGTAAAACACCTCTTGAACTTGGATTCATGCAGGTACAAAAAGAGTAGAACAATGGCAAAAGAAGTTAGTGGATTAATTAAATTACAGATCAAAGGTGGCTCTGCCAATCCATCACCCCCTGTAGGACCTGCGTTAGGTGCAAAGGGTGTGAATATCATGGAGTTTTGTAAGCAGTTCAACGCCCGGACACAAGATAAAGGAGGAAAACTCATTCCAGTCATTATCACCGTTTACCAGGATAAATCATTTGAGTTCATCATCAAAACACCACCGGTTGCTGTTCAGTTGATGGAAGCAGTGAAATTAGAGAAAGGATCTCCTGAACCCAACAGAAGTAAAGTCGGATCGGTATCCTGGAATCAGGTAAAGAAAATTGCTGAAGATAAAATGCCGGACCTCAACGCGTTTACAGTTGAATCTGCCATGAGAATGGTTGCCGGAACTGCCCGGAGCATGGGTATAAACGTCAAAGGGCCGGCCCCATTTTAATTAAAAGACCTCAAGCATATGACTAAATTGACGAAGACGAGAAAAGCAGCTTTCGAAAAGTATGATAGCGAAGCTATACACTCACTGAATGATGCAATAGGGATAGTTAAAGAAATTACAAAAACGAAATTTGATTCCTCGATAGATATAGACATCCGCCTGGGTGTCGACCCCCGTAAGGCGAACGAGATGGTTCGTGGGACCGTGACGCTTCCTCATGGATCAGGGAAAACTATCCGGGTATTGGTATTGTGTACTCCCGACAAAGAAGAAGAGGCTAAAGCAGCCGGCGCTGACTATGTTGGGTTGGATGAATACGTGACGAAGATCAAAGGTGGCTGGACAGATGTTGACGTGGTCATTACCATGCCCAGTGTCATGTCCAAAGTTGGAGCTCTCGGAAGGATTCTGGGGCCCAGAGGACTTATGCCAAACCCTAAGACCGGTACAGTGACCATGGAGGTTGGAAAAGCCGTCCATGAAGTTAAAGCCGGAAAGATCGATTTCAAAGTAGATAAATTCGGTATCATCCACGCTTCTGTTGCGAAGACTTCTTTTGAATCTGACAAAATAGAAGACAATGCCAGGGAACTTATCCAGACAGTTGTCAAATTGAAACCTGCCTCTGCGAAAGGGAATTATGTGAAAAGTATTTACATCTCAAGCACGATGAGCCCCTCAGTACAGGTAGAACTTAAATCTGTTACGGCTTAATTTTTCAGTAATCTGAACGACTAATCATGAAATACCCAAACGAAAGAGATCAGTGAATAACTACAATAATCACCTTGGATATTCCATTTGACCAATCAAATTCGAAATTATCAAATGAACAAAGAAGAAAAGAATCAGTTAATCGATGAAATGGTTGAGAAACTGAAAGAGGCCAATATCTTTTACCTTACCGATGTTTCTGAGTTAAACGTGGAGTCCACAGGCAAACTCAGAAGATTATGTTTCAAACGTAACGTTCAGATGCAGATGATTAAGAATACGCTGCTGAAGAAGGCGATGGAAAAGAGTGGTAAGGATTTTGAACCTTTTTACAGTATCTTGACAGGCCCAACTTCGATCATGTTTTCAGAGGTCCCAAATGATCCTGCGAAATTGATCAAAGAGTTCCGGATGAAATCTCCGAAACCTATCCTGAAAGGTGCCTGGGTTGAAGAGAATGTTTATCTGGGAGACGATCAACTGACTGCCCTGGTGAACTTCAAGTCGAAAAATGAACTCATCGCTGATTTGATTGCATTGCTGCAATCTCCTGCGAAGAATGTCATCTCGGCACTGCAATCAGGGGGAAATAAGTTATCGGGAATTCTGGAAACGTTATCAGAAAAGCCCGAGTAATCAACTAAAGTAAACAATAAAAGTTATAAACCTTTTCCGGAATGACCGGATATCAAAACAAACAATGAAATGGCAGACTTAAAAGCTTTTGCTGACCAATTAGTAAACCTGACTGTGAAAGAGGTCAGTGAATTGTCAGGAATCCTGAAAGACGAATATGGTATCGAGCCCGCTGCAGCGGCTGTAGCTGTTGCTGCTCCCGCTGCTGGAGGCGCTGAAGGTGGTGATGCCGCCGAAGAGAAGAACACATTTGATGTCGTACTCAAGCATCCTGGACTAGCCAAACTGGCTGTCGTAAAACTCGTGAAAGAACTCACAAGCCTCGGCCTTAAAGAGGCCAAAGAACTAGTAGATGCTTCACCAAAAGCAATCAAGGAAGGTGTAACCAAAGATGAAGCACAAGCATTGATGAACCAATTGACGGAGGCAGGTGCAGAGGTTGAAATTAAATAAAGCATACTTTCTCATTCCTAATTAGTTGTAGGCATTCCCCTAATATGGGGGGAGTCTTTCACTTGTTTATTGAAAGTTCAATTAATTTCTTAACCTGTTCCGCCAGGGCGGAACGTAAAAACAAAGACCTTGGCTTCAAACAAAACACAAAGAGTCAGTTTCACATCTGCTAAGATTCAGGCTGAATATCCCGATTTCCTCGATGTTCAAATACAATCTTTCAAAGATTTTTTTCAACTCGAAACAAATCCGGAGAACAGGATCAACGAAGGTCTGTTTAGAGTTTTTTCTGAGAACTTTCCTATTTCGGATACCAGGAATAATTTCGTACTTGAGTTTCTTGATTACTTCATTGACCCTCCCCGATATTCGATTGAGGAGTGTATTGAGCGTGGACTGACATACAGTGTCCCGCTTAAAGCCAAATTGAAACTCTATTGTACGGACCCTGATCATGAGGATTTTGAAACAATTATTCAGGATGTCTACCTGGGTATGATTCCCTACATGACCCCGCGAGGGACATTTGTTATTAACGGGGCAGAACGGATTATTGTTTCTCAACTCCACAGGTCACCTGGTGTCTTTTTCAGTACCAGTTACCACGCCAATGGAGTGCAACTCTATTCAGCACGAATCATTCCGTTCAAAGGTTCCTGGATCGAGTTCACGACCGATATCAACAATGTCATGTATGCCTACATCGACCGGAAGAAGAAGTTACCCGTAACGACATTGCTGCGTGCCATCGGATTCGAAACGGATAAAGATATTCTTGAGATTTTCAACCTGGCACATGAGATCAAAGTCAGCAAAACCACGCTGAAAAAAGCCATCGGGTCCAAACTGGCTGCCCGCGTCGTACGCACCTGGATAGAAGACTTTGTTGATGAAGACACTGGTGAAGTGGTTTCCATTGAGCGCACGGAGGTAATCATTGAACGGGAGACCATCCTGGAACCTGAGCATGTGGATATGATCGTCGATGCCGGCATCAAAACAATCCTGATCCATACTGCAGATTCATTGACAACAGACTTCTCAATCATTTTCAATACCCTGCAGAAGGACCCCGCCAACTCGGAAAAAGAGGCCGTTGAGTTTATTTACAGGCAACTGCGCAATGCCGAACCTCCTGATGAAGAGACTGCCCGCGGGATCATCGATAAGCTATTTTTCTCTGATAAGCGATACGACCTGGGTGATGTTGGAAGATACCGGATCAACAGGAAACTTGGGCTCAATACACCGATGGATACGAAAGTACTCACTAAAGAGGACATCATCTCCATCATCAAATACTTAATCGAACTGGTTAACTCCAAAGCTGAGATTGACGATATCGATCACCTCAGTAACCGGCGTGTACGTACGGTTGGCGAGCAACTGTATAACCAGTTTGGCGTAGGACTGTCGCGAATGGCACGGACCATCCGTGAACGAATGAATGTACGTGATAACGAGGTATTTACACCGACAGACCTGATCAACGCCAAGACATTATCATCTGTGATTAACACCTTTTTCGGGACCAATCAACTATCCCAGTTCATGGACCAGACAAATCCTCTGGCCGAACTTACTCATAAGCGCCGGATTTCGGCTTTGGGCCCGGGCGGTCTCTCAAGGGAACGGGCTGGTTTTGAGGTGCGTGACGTCCACTACACTCACTATGGTCGTCTTTGTACCATCGAAACACCGGAAGGGCCAAATATCGGACTGATCTCTTCACTGTGTGTTTATGCCAAAATTGACCGGCTCGGATTTATTGAGACCCCTTACCGGAAGGTAAATGAAGGAAAGGTGGCACTCACCGAAGCTCCTATCTATCTCACTGCGGAAGAGGAGGAGAATAAAATTATCGCCCAGGCAAGTACGTCGATTGATGAGAAAGGCAGCCTGATGGAAGAGCGCGTTAAAGTAAGATATCTTGCCGACTACCCGATCATCGAAAAGACGAAAGTCGACCTGATTGATATTGCCCCGAACCAGATCGCATCCATAGCGGCATCATTGATCCCTTTCCTGGAGCATGATGATGCCAACCGGGCCCTGATGGGTTCTAACATGATGCGTCAGGCGGTACCATTGCTTAATCCCGAGGTAGCAATCGTTGGGACTGGGATCGAAGATATCGTTGCGGAAGACTCTCGGGTACTTATCAACGCTGAGGGAAATGGAACTATTGAGAGTGTGGATGCGGATGAGATCGTGATCAAGTACGACAGAAGCGAAAAAGAGCGCAAGGTCAGCTTTGACGACGACTTAAAAACATATAAGCTGACTAAGTTTACAAGAACCAATCAGAATACATGTATCAACCTTCGTCCTATTGTTAGAAAAGGCGATGCGGTAGTTCAAGGTCAGGTGTTATGTGAAGGCTATGCTACCCAGGACGGCGAACTGGCTCTGGGCCGGAACCTGATGGTGGCTTTCATGCCGTGGAAAGGATACAATTTTGAAGATGCTATTGTCATCTCCGAGAAGGTAGTGAAAGAGGATATTTTCACCTCGATTCACATCGAGGAGTTTACCCTTGAAGTACGTGACACTAAGCGTGGCGTGGAGGAGCTTACGAACGATATCCCCAATGTCAGTGCGGAGGCAACCAAAGATCTGGACGAGCATGGATTGATCCGGATCGGTGCAGAGGTAAATGAAGGAGATATTCTCATCGGAAAGATCACACCGAAAGGGGAGAGCGATCCGACACCTGAAGAGAAACTCCTTCGTGCTATTTTCGGCGATAAAGCCGGCGATGTGAAAGATGCTTCCCTGAAAGCCCCTCCTTCCATGAAGGGTGTGGTGATCGAGAAGAAGCTTTTCTCACGTATCATCAAGGATAGAAAAGCCAAAGTTAAGGAGAAAGAAGATCTGAAAAAGATTGATGATGAGCTCCTGAAAGAAGAGGAGAAGCTGAAAGCTAAACTCATTGAGAAACTGGGTCTCATTGTTAACGGAAAGATGTCTCAGGGTGTAGTGAACAATTTTAAGGCTGAGGTTATTCCGAAAGGGACCAAGTTCTCTCAGAAGGTATTGGTAGAAGTGGATTACAATGTGGTGAATCCCAACAAATGGACCACAGATAAGGAGAAGAACGAGATGGTGAAGATCCTGATCAACAACTTCATCATCAAGCACAAAGAGTTGCTCGGACAGTACAACAGGATTAAGTTCACATCCATGGTAGGAGACGATTTGCCTGCCGGAATTATGAAGATGGCCAAGGTATATATCGCCAAGAAACGAAAACTGAAGGTTGGGGATAAAATGGCCGGTCGTCACGGAAATAAAGGCATCGTTGCCAAGATTGTCCGGGAAGAAGATATGCCATTCCTGGAAGACGGTAAACCGGTAGATGTCGTCCTCAATCCGCTTGGTGTGCCTTCCAGGATGAACCTCGGCCAGATTTATGAAACCATTCTTGGATGGGCCGGGAAGAACTTAGGGATGCGTTTTACCTCCCCGATCTTCAACGGAGCCACACAGGATCAGATTAATGAATACCTGCGTCAGGCAAATCTTCCTGAGAACGGAAAAGTTTACCTCTACGACGGACTGACTGGTGACCGTTTCGATCAGCCCACTACAGTTGGTTACATCTATATTCTGAAACTCCACCACATGGTAGATGATAAGATGCATGCCCGTTCCATCGGTCCCTATTCGTTGATTACGCAGCAACCCCTTGGCGGGAAAGCTCAGTTTGGTGGTCAGCGGTTTGGTGAGATGGAGGTATGGGCACTCGAAGCTTTTGGCGCTGCCAACATCCTGCTTGAGATCCAGACGGTGAAATCGGATGATGTGATCGGACGGGCCAAGGCTTATGAAGCCATCGTTAAAGGGGATAACATGCCGACACCGGGTGTCCCCGAATCCTTCAATGTATTGATCCACGAGCTGAGAGGTCTTGGCCTCAATGTCAATTTTAACTAGGGATCATTCATGGTAATGAATAGTTTGTATTAATCGTCAATCAGCATACATATGGCTTATAGAAAAGACGGACCAATCAGCAGCGGTTTTTCAAGCATCACAGTAAGCCTGGCATCTCCGGAGAAGATCCTGGAGTTTTCCAGTGGTGAGGTATTGAAGCCGGAAACCATCAATTACAGGACGTATAAGCCCGAACGTGATGGTTTGTTCTGCGAACGGATCTTTGGTCCTGTTAAAGACTGGGAATGTCACTGCGGTAAATATAAGAGAATCAGGTATAAAGGAATCGTCTGCGACCGGTGTGGTGTGGAGGTGACTGAGAAAAAGGTCAGGCGTGAACGGATGGGCCATATCCAACTGGTAGTGCCTGTCGCACATATCTGGTTTTTCCGCTCCCTGCCAAATAAGATCGGATCTCTGCTGGGCCTTCCAACGAAGAAACTGGAATCGATCATCTACTATGAGAAGTATGTCGTGATCAACCCGGGGATCCTCCAAGAGGAGGGGATCAACTACCTTGATTTTCTCTCAGAGGAGGAGTATTTTGATTTTCTCGAGAAAATTCCTCAGGAGAACCAATACCTGGATGACACCGATCCGGATAAATTCATCGCTAAGATGGGTGCCGAAGCTCTTTGTGAGTTACTTGCCAGGTTGAATCTCGACAAGATATCCTTTGAACTGAGGCACAAAGCCAATACCGAAACATCACAGCAGAGAAAAGCTGAAGCGCTGAAGAGATTACAGGTGTTTGAAGCCTTCCGGGATGCACAGAAGCGCCTTGAGAATCGTCCGGAGTGGATGATCGTTAAGGTGGTTCCGGTAATACCTCCGGAGTTACGACCACTTGTTCCGCTTGATGGTGGACGATTTGCAACATCCGACCTGAACGACCTTTACCGAAGAGTGATCATCCGGAATAACCGGTTGAAGCGATTGATCGAGATTAAAGCGCCGGACGTGATCCTGCGTAATGAAAAGAGGATGTTACAGGAAGCTGTTGACTCGCTGCTTGATAACTCACGCAAAGCCAGCGCTGTTAAGACAGAATCGAACCGGGCATTGAAATCCCTCAGCGACAGTTTGAAAGGAAAACAGGGACGCTTCCGTCAGAATCTTCTCGGAAAACGAGTTGACTATTCAGGCCGTTCCGTAATCGTAGTTGGCCCCGAAATGAAGCTGAACGAATGCGGACTTCCGAAAGAGATGGCTTCCGAGCTCTACAAACCGTTCATCATCCGTAAGATGCTTGAACGAGGTATCGTAAAGACAGTAAAATCGGCTAAAAAGATTGTCGACAGGAAGGACCCCGTTGTATGGGATATCCTGGAAAATATCCTGAAAGGACATCCGGTCCTGCTTAACCGTGCTCCTACATTGCACCGTTTAGGAATCCAGGCTTTTCAACCCAAGTTGATTGAAGGGAAAGCGATTCAGCTTCACCCACTTGTCTGTACAGCTTTTAACGCCGACTTCGACGGCGACCAGATGGCCGTACACGTCCCCCTGGGGAATGCTGCCATACTGGAAGCTCAACTGCTGATGCTCGCCTCACATAATATTCTGAATCCTGCTAACGGAGCGCCCATTTCGGTTCCTTCACAGGATATGGTACTCGGTCTCTATTACATGACCAAAGCGAGAAAAAGTGTGAAGAAAGATAAGGTGCTGGGAGAAGGGATGACATTCTACTCTCCCGAAGAGGTGATCATCGCCTTCAACGAAAAACGCGCCGATCTGCATGCGGTAATCAATGTTCGGCTGAATACTGTCGAGGATGATAAACCAGTAACAAAAATGTTTGAGACCACTGTTGGCCGGGTACTTTTCAACCAGGTGGTTCCCTCAACATATGGATATATCAACCAGTTATTGACGAAGAAAGCTCTTCGTGATATCATCGGCGCCATCCTGAAGAAAACTGGAACAGCTGAAACAGCCCAATTCCTTGACGACATCAAAAACCTTGGTTTCACCATGGCATTCCAGGGAGGCCTCTCCTTTAACCTCGATGATGTGATTATTCCAGAGATTAAAGAGACCCTCATCGAAGATGCCATGACTGAAGTTGATGAAGTAGTTAACAATTACAACATGGGCTTTATCACCAATAACGAACGTTATAACCAGATCATCGACATCTGGACACATACCAACTCCAAGCTGACCATGACCCTGATGAACCAGCTCTCAAACGATAACCAGGGACTTAATCCTGTTTACATGATGCTGGATTCCGGAGCTCGTGGTTCTAAAGAGCAGATTCGTCAGCTTTGCGGAATGCGTGGCTTGATGGCCAAACCGCAAAAATCGGGTGCTGCCGGTGGCGAGATCATCGAAAATCCGATCCTCTCGAACTTCAAAGAGGGGCTTTCGGTTCTTGAGTATTTCATCTCTACACACGGTGCGAGAAAAGGACTGGCTGATACAGCTCTTAAAACTGCTGACGCCGGTTATCTGACACGTCGTCTCGTGGATGTATCACAGGATGTGATTATTTCAGAAGAGGATTGTGGTACCCTGCGTGGCCTGACTATCACGGCACTGAGAAAACAGGAAGAGGTGGTTGAGACACTCTACGATCGTATCCTCGGCCGGGTTACGCTACATGACGTGTATCATCCGCAAACAGCGGAACATATAATCGGGAACGGAGAGGAGATCACTGAAGAGATTGCAAGGGTCATCGAAGACTCGCCGATCGAAGGTGTAGAGATTCGTTCAGTACTCACCTGTGAATCCAAAAAAGGTGTTTGTGCCAAATGTTACGGTCGTAATCTGGCAACAGGACGACTGGTTGAGAAAGGGGAAGCTGTTGGTGTGATCGCTGCTCAATCAATCGGAGAACCCGGTACGCAGCTTACCCTGCGTACCTTTCACGTAGGTGGTGTGGCTGGTGTAAATATCACCAGTGCATCAAGAATCCAGGCCAAGTACGACGGTATCCTGGAGATCGACGAACTGAGATCCCTTCCTGTCAAAGCAGAGACACGTGAGTCATGTGATATTGTAATTGGTCGTTCGGCTGAAATGCGGATCATCGACAAAACAACGCGTATTGCACTAACTTCTTCACATATTCCTTACGGTGCACGTCTCTATTTTAAGAATGGAGATGAGGTGAAAAGGAATGATCTGATCAGTGAATGGGATCCATACAACGCATTAATCCTTTCGGAAGTAAACGGAAAGCTGAGCTTTGAGAATATCATCGAAAATGTGACATACAGGATCGAATCGGATGATCAGACCGGTTATCAGGAGAAAGTAATCATCGAATCCAGACAGAAAGCCAAGAATCCCGTGATCAACATTCTGGATGCCAAAGGCGATGTAGTGAAGACATACGACATTCCTGTTGGCGCTCATATAATGGTAGAAGACAAGGCCAGGATCAAAGCCGGGCTCGTCCTGGTGAAGATTCCAAGAGCAATTGGGAAATCTGGTGATATTACGGGTGGTCTGCCCCGCGTTACCGAACTGTTTGAAGCCAGAAACCCCTCGGATCCTGCTATTGTGTCTGAGATCGATGGCGTGGTCTCCTTCGCGAAAAAGCTGAAGAGAGGTAATCGTGAGATAATCATAACATCCAAAACAGGTGAAGAGAAGCATTACCTGGTTCCTACTACCAAGCAGATCCTGGCACAGGAGAATGACTACGTGAAAGCAGGGACATCATTATCCAACGGTGCACTTACACCGAGTGACATCCTGGCGATTAAGGGGCCGATGAAAGTGCAGGAGTATATCGTAAATGAGATCCAGGAGGTTTATCGGTTACAGGGTGTAAAGATTAATGATAAGCATTTCGAAACCATTGTCAGGCAGATGATGCGGAAAGTTGAAGTAGAGGATCCCGGTGATAGCCGGTTCCTTGAAGGAGAACTGGTGAATAAAATCGATTTCCATAATGAGAACGACTGGATCTACGGCAAGAAGGTTGCGGAAGATGCTGGTGACTCTCAGACCATAAAATCAGGTCAGATTATCAGCGCCAGGAAGCTCAGGGATGAAAACTCCATGCTAAAACGGAAAGACATGAAACTGGTTGATGCACGCGAAGCCAAACCGGCAACTGCCCGGCAGGTGTTGCAGGGGATTACACGTGCCTCTCTCCAGACAAAGAGCTGGATCTCTGCCGCCTCCTTTCAGGAGACGACCAAAGTGCTGACTCTGGCTGCAATCAATGCCCGTCAGGATGACCTGGCCGGATTGAAGGAAAATGTGATCGTCGGACACCTGATCCCTGCCGGAACCGGATTACGCGAATATGAAGACCTGATTGTAGGTAGCAAAGAGGAGTATGAGAACCTCATGGCTTCCAAAGAAGAGGAATAAACAAATAGTTCATTATGCAAGATAAAAACAACCCGCAACAGCAGCTCAATATCGAGCTTCCTGACGAAGTTAGTGAGGGGATCTATTCAAACCTTGCCATCATTACTCATTCTCCTTCAGAATTCATCGTCGATTTTGTGCAGATGATGCCCGGAGTCCCTAAAGCAAAAGTGAAATCCAGGATTATTCTGACTCCGCAACATGCCAAACGGCTTTATAAAGCTCTGAAAGACAATATCTCCAAGTATGAAGCACAGCACGGGGAGATAAAAGATATCGGCGGCAACCAGCCGTTTAACATCGGAACACCTACTGCACAAGCCTAAGACTGAATTTTTTTTTTTACTTTCGTTCGGTTGTTTCTTATGAACCCGATCCGAAATATTATTGTCCTTGGAGCTGGCAATGTGGCTACTCATCTTACCAGGGCCCTGGTAAGCAAAGGTTTTTCCATTACACAGTTGTATAATCCATCGGAAGAGAGAGGTAGAACACTTGCCTCAAAAGTGAAAGCGGGTTACATTGGATCACCAGAAAATCTTGACAGATCGGCTGATCTCTATATCCTGGCCGTCAGTGATGATGCCATCGCCACACTGGCTTCCCGGTTACATGTCGATTCCGGAATTGTTGTGCATACATCAGGTTCCAAAGGAATGGATATTCTCCAGCCATTCTTTTCACATAGCGGGGTCTTTTATCCCTTGCAAACATTCATGCAAGAGAGGGAGATCTCGTTTAATTCCATCCCCATCTGTATCGAAGCAAGCGATCGTACAGATGAGAATAGCCTGCTGGATTTCGCCGGTCAACTGAGCTCTTGTGTTCACCTGATCAACTCTGATCAACGGAGGATTCTGCACATGACCGCTGTTTTTGCCGGGAATTTCTCCAATTTCATGTATTCGATCGCAGAGGATTTGCTCGAGAAACACAACATCCCCTTCGACCTGCTTAAGCCACTAATCAGGCAAACTGCTGAGAATATTGAGCATGCAGATCTCTTCTCACTGCAAACCGGTCCGGCTGTGCGGCAAGATTCAGAGATCATGGAGGAGCACAGGGCGCTGCTGACTGACCATGATCTGTACAAAAAAATTTATGACCTGATCAGTATAAGTATCATTCAACAAAAGAATAAACATGACAAACTATAAAGCACAACTGAAAAAGGTCAAAACCTTTATTTTCGATTACGACGGCGTGCTAACAGAAGGGACAATAATCATGACGGAGCAGGGCGAGGCGTTGCGCATCTCCAACATCAAAGATGGTTATGCACTTCAGCTGGCTGTTAAAATGGGATACCGGATAGCGATCATCTCCGGAGCCAGATCGAAGTCGATGGAGCATCGTCTGAAAGCCCTGCAAATCACGGATGTTTTTCTGGGAGTTGGGAACAAACTGGAAACCTTTCATACCTATCTTCGTAACAACTCCATAGATCCTTCTGAAGTACTCTTCATGGGCGACGATATCCCTGATTACCAGATCATGAGGGAGGTAGGGATGCCGACTTGTCCGGCTGATGCTGCAGAAGAGATAAAAAAAATGGCGCGATACATTAGTCATGTGCCTGGTGGAAAAGGGTGTGTTCGTGATGTTATTGAGCAGGTAATGAAGGTTCAGGGAAAATGGATGACCGATGATGCATTCTTCTGGTAATAAGATCTCCGTATGGAGATGGCTGACGGGACTGGCACAATTTGTCAGGTTTCCAAACCTCGTGATCGTGGTCCTCATTGAGTTTTTATTGAGATACGCTATCCTGAAACCCATTCTCTTCGGCGGTGCTTATGAATATATGACAAGCCTAACTGATTTCATCATTTTCGTGATAACCACCCTGCTACTGGCTATTGGAGGGTATGTGATAAACGACTATTTCGACATCAAGATTGATCGGGTCAACCGGCCTGACCAGGTGGTCGTATCCCGCATCATAGCGCCTCATGCAGCGATGAAGATCCACCTGGCAGTGAATTTCATCGCTGTGATCCTTGGATTTTACCTGGCCTACAGGATTCAATCCTTCTGGTTTGGCCTGTTATTCCCATGCGGGGCGTTTTTTTTCTGGTTCTATTCAGCCCGCTGGAAGCAGCTTCTGATCTGGAAAAATCTGATTGTGGCATTTATCTCTGCCTTACTTGTCATGTTGGTGCTCTTGTTTGAATTTTTTCACCTGCGTCTCTATCCGGATTATTTCGCTGAGGTGATGGGCAAACTGAATGGAATTTTCATGATCTTCCTGGGATATGCAGGTTTCGCTTTCCTTGTGAGCCTCTTCCGGGAGGTGATCAAAGACATGGAAGACCTTCAGGGAGATGAGCAATATGGAACTCGATCCCTGCCGGCTGTTATCGGGATCAACTGGTCGAAGAGTATTGTTATCGGTTTGATAGTTCTCACGATGGTTCTCCTGGGATATTGCCAGGTAGTTATCTTCCGGTTCGGGCTGGAGATGTTATTCTGGTATTTTATGATAGCAGTTCAGGTGCCGGCGATAGTTTTGATCATGACTATTATTCGTGCAAAGGAGAAAAAGAATTTTCATCTGGCCAGTTGGTTAGCCAAACTGATTATGCTTACAGGAATACTCTCCATGGTTTTTCTCTCAATAAGTTACTGATATGATCAACAAGCGATTAGAGGGCTTCAAGATCATCCTGGCTTCCCGCTCTCCTCGCAGGCAATATTTACTTAAAGAGTTAGGATTAGATTTTGAGATCATTCCCACTGATGTGCAGGAGAGCTATCCGGATACATTAACACCTGTTCAGATCGCTTGCTTTTTAGCCGATCAGAAAGCCGATACATTTGATACCTCGGGAATGGAGACGAAGATGATCGTGATCGCAGCAGATACCATCGTCTCCCTCCATGGAGAGATTCTCGGAAAACCAGGAAGCTATCAGGAGGCTGTGACTATGCTGAAGAAGCTCTCCGGAAAAAGGCATGAAGTGATTACAGGGGTCTGTATCAAATCCCGCCATAAGAAAAATAGCTTCTATGTCACCTCCCGGGTCTGTTTCAAAGAGCTCTGCGACAAAGAGATCGACTACTATGTGAATCATTTCAGACCTTTCGATAAGGCAGGCGGATATGGAATCCAGGAGTGGATCGGATATATCGGGATCAGCAAGATAGAGGGATCCTTCTTCAACGTAATGGGTCTTCCGGTGAAAGAGGTTTATGAAGAGCTGCTCAAAAATTATTCCTACCTTTGCTGATGAAGATCAGTCGATAGATGCAGGAGAAACCCCTGATTTTAGTAACCAATGATGATGGCATCACAGCCTCAGGATTAAGAGCGCTTAGCGATGTTGTAAGGCCTATGGGTAACGTGATTGTGATTGCCCCTGACAAACCACAATCGGGCACTTCACATGCGGTTACGATGCATTTTCCGTTACGTCTCACCACGATACATAAAGAGGTTGGTTTTGAGAAATACAGTTGCAACGGAACACCTGCAGATTGTATAAAACTGGCCTACAAGGTGATCCTTGGCAGGAAACCAGACCTCCTCGTATCCGGGATTAATCATGGCTCAAATTCATCCATTAACATCATCTACTCAGGAACGATGGCTGCGGTCTTTGAGGGTGCGATGGCGGGGGTGCCATCTATTGGCTTCTCCCTGCTCAACTCATCACCCAATGCCGACTTTACCGCTTCTCGGATCTATGCCCAACAAATCATCCGTACTGTGTTGAAACAGAAACTTCCGAAAAGTACCTGCCTGAATGTGAATATTCCGCATGTGCCTCTGGATGAGATCAAAGGGATACGGATCTGCCGACAATCCAGCGGAACATGGATGGAGGACTTCGACATCCGTAAAGATCCGAAAGGACGGGAATATTACTGGATGAAAGGGACCTTTTCCCAGGCAGGCGAAGGGGAGGATACGGATGAATGGGCTCTGGAACACAAGTACGTTTCTGTAGTCCCTGCCAACTATGATTTTACTGACTATCCGGCGATCAAGGAACTAAAACAGTGGGATTTCTCGTCCTGAGCAGAACTATGAGATACTATATTATTGCCGGGGAAGCATCGGGTGATCTGCACGGATCGAACCTGATACTGGCATTGAAGGAGCGCGATAAAGATACTGTCATCCGTTGTTGGGGTGGTGATCTGATGCAGTGCGCCGGAGGTGAACTTGTCAGGCATTACCGCGACCTGGCTTATATGGGTTTCTGGGAGGTACTGGTCCATTTGAGGACCATTATGCGCAATTTGCGGTCTTGCGAGAGAGACCTTCTTGCTTTTCAGCCTGATGTGTTGATCCTGATTGACTACCCGGGTTTCAACCTTCGGATGGCAAAGTTTGCCAGGCGGCACGGGATAAAGGTCTTTTATTATATCTCTCCACAACTCTGGGCCTGGAAAAGTTCCCGGGTTAAAACGATCAAAGAGTGCGTCAGCAAAATGTTTGTGATCCTTCCTTTTGAACCGGTATTTTACAATAAGTTTGACCATCAGGTCGATTTTGTCGGACATCCCTTGCTGGATGTTATCCACTCAAACCGGGATGTTGACAATCGGGATATTTTTCTGGAGCGAAATAACTTACCGGATAAACCGATCATAGCACTGTTGCCTGGCAGCCGTAAGCAGGAGATCAGGACAATGCTCCGTCGGATGATTGAAGTGATTCCTTCCTTTATGGACTACCAGTTTGTAATTGCCGGAGCGCCTTCCATCTCTCAGGAACTATATCACTCAATTATAAAGGATAGAGAGCTGAAAATCGTAACTGGCCAGACATACGACCTGCTTGGCTACTCTGAAGCAGCGCTGGTTACCTCTGGAACGGCTACACTGGAAACTGCTCTACTTGGGGTGCCGGAGGTGGTTTGTTACAAAGGGAGTGCTCTCTCTTTCTGGATTGCAAGAAGGATTGTGAAGGTCGATTACATCTCCCTGGTAAACCTGGTTATGGGCAGGGAAGTTGTGAAAGAGCTTGTCCAGAATCTGCTGACGAGGAAAAATCTCATCCGGGAGCTAACCTTACTTTTCGATCCGGCCATCAGAACTGAAATGAAAAAAAGCTACGAAGAGCTAACGGAGAAACTTGGTGGACGTGGCGCTTCAGCACGTACGGCTGAGTTGATCGTACAATATTTAACCGATAATTAAGTTTATATATAGACAAAAAAAAAGACTAATGAAGATACTATTTACCTTACGAGTTTCCCTTCTTTTCGTCATCCTTGGGATACTTACTTCCCCCTCGCTTGTGGCACAACAGAAAAAACCACAAGATGATCCGAAAGGACAGGCTGAAAAAAGTCTCATGCAAAAATCCCTGCGCACTGATACTATACCATCCACCATTTTTAGGCCGCGAAAGGTTCTTTCAGAGAAAGAGAAGAGAGCACAGCAACTTTATAAAGATGGTTCCTTGAAAGCAATAGAAGGTAATTACAGAGGAGCTATTGAAGATTTCACTCAATCGCTGATGGTATTTGAAAACTGGAATACGTATTATAAAAGAGGATATGCCTATCTTATAGTGGAAGAATACCCGCTGGCCGTGCAGGATTTTACAGAGACAATGCGAATCAATCCCACCCAAACGGGGGCCATAGTTGGAAGAGGAATTGCCCGGTTTGAAATGGGAGACCATGTGGAAGCAGAATCCGATCTACGGCAGTATATCGAACAGGTTAAATCCAATCCCATGGCTTTTGATTATTTGGCTGCAATCTGTTTCATGCGGAAGGATTACCAGTGTGCATTTGAGAACTATTCTGAAGTTATCCGATGTGACTCAGTATACCCCGATGCCTACACCAACAGAGGCATGATCAAGCATTTGCTGGGTGATTACAAAGGGGCTTTGCAGGATTACAATGTGGCGATCAAACAAACTCCGAATGATAAGAAGGCCTTTAACAACCGGGCAGCAGCAAAGATGTTGCTCAAAGATTATAACGGGGCACTGAGAGATTTCGATCAGGCGCTCATGCTGGATCCTCTTTATGCTGATGCATGTAATAATCGGGGGAGGGTCAAATACTACCTTGGCGATATAGAAGGAGCCTGTGCTGATTGGCAAAAGGCACTTTCTTTTGGTATAGAGGCTTCCCGTGATCTGATTAACAAACACTGCAAATAATCCAATATCGTTCTTGAGTTTTCTCTGTTATGAGATTCGTGCTGTTGTTTGGATTTCTTTTTTACATCCTTCCCGGATTTTCGCAACTCTCACAGAATGAGCTGGTTGTCAGCGGGATAACCAAAGCTAAACTGGGTGATTACGAAGCGGCTTTCACAGACTTTAATAAAGCGATCAGTCTGGATAGCACAGAGGTTGAGCCCTGGTACAACAGGGGGGTGGTGAAGAGCGAAATGGGGGATTATCATGGAGCTATCGAGGATTTCAATGTTGTGATTGCCATTTCACCAAACTATGCCGAACCCTGGTACAACCGGGGTGTCGCCAGAGATTATCTGGAAGATCATGCAGGTGCAATCCTGGACTATTCTAAAGCGATCCTGATGAAACCTGATTATCCCGAGGCGTTTTTAAATCGTGGATTGGCGAAGTTTGATCTGGGGATTTACAGGGAGGCTATCCAGGACTTCAGCCGGGCTCTTCATTACCGGCCAGAGTTCGCCGAAGCTTATTACAACCGCGGACTTGCACGCTTCAACCAGGGGCAGTTCTCGGAAGCGATCAGTGATTTTAATGAAGCAATTCGTCTCGATCCCACCCCGGCGGAATATTTCTCCAGTCGGGGAGCTACCAAGGCTTCAAGAGGTGAATATGAAGAGGCGATCATCGACCTGAACGAAGCGATCTACAAGCGTCCGGATGATGTCAATCCCCGCCTGAATAAAGCCCTGGCGTTCATGTATCTGAAACAATATGCGAAGGCAGAAAAGGAGTACAGCGCAATCCTCGAAATTGATCCGACGATCGCTGAGGCGTTTGCCAACCGGGGGGTGACCAGGCAATATATGGATGATCTCGTGGGCGCTTGCGAAGATTGGGACATGGCTGCTACCCTGGGTTCAGAGAAAGCTCGTAATTATTTTCAGAAATTTTGTGACAGGTAAGGTATAACCTTTTCCTTTTTTTCGGATTAAATGGAAAGAGAGGTCTGTTCGTGTGAATCCATGGAGGCCATATCCGTTGATCCGGCTATTGATCCCATTTTTGGGTGGGGTGATCTGTGCGTTGTTGGCTCCCCACTGGCTTACTCATCCCAATTATTCTGTCGGTATTCTGGGTCTCCTTTCAGCTACTGCTGTGGTTGCAATCGTTGCATTCAGGATCCCGTATAAATTTCGCTGGGTGACAGGTGTGTTGATTGGATTATCCCTGTTTTCTGCAGGTGTAACAACTGTTATTTGTACCAAGCCACATCGTCCAACCAGCCATGAACCTGCATCTACCCGCCAACTCCTGGTAGCGGAAATCACAGAGCCTCCCCGCCAATCCACCCGAACAATCAGGTTGATCGTCAAAACATTTCGCTTTGATTCAATCAGAAGATCCCTGACAGAGGATGGAAAGAAGCTCCTTTTCCTCCCGCGAACCGATCAATCGTTATCATTGAGTTATGGCGATTGGATTGTATTTTCCGGTTGGCTCAATCCGATACGGGGAGCTTCCAATCCATATGCATTCGATCCTGCGGCCTATTATCACCGGAAAGGGGTATTCAGACAAGCCTGGGTTGATTCCACCCAGTGGGAACCTTCAGGGGGAAGGAAACGATACTCCATCCGCCGGTTTGCCTTTAGCCTTCGGAGTAAGCTGTTGAATATTTTGAGGGAAAATCAGCTTAAAGGGGACGAGTTTGCTGTGGCTTCAGCTCTTCTGCTTGGATATGTCAATGAGATTGACAAAGAGTTGCGAAAAGATTATGCATCCAGCGGGGCGATGCATATCCTGGCCGTATCAGGGATGCATGTCGGGATCATCTTTCTCTTCCTAGAGTTTTCTCTCTCATGGTTAAACAGACGAAAACAGGGGCCGGTGATCAAATCGATAGTGATGATCCTGGCGATCTGGGGGTATGCCCTGATCACCGGCCTCTCTCCATCCGTGTTCAGGGCAGCGGTCATGCTCAGTTTTGTGATTGCCGGCAGAACCACCAGGCGGAAACCGGAGAGCCTGAACGTAGTGGCTGCCGCGATGTTTATTATGCTTATATCAGAACCCCGGCTGCTGCTGAATATCGGGTTCCAGTTCTCCTACCTGGCTGTGTTCGGGATCCTCTTTCTATACAGGCCATTGGTGAACCTGCTCCCGGTTTCCGCCTGGTTCCCGTCGAAAATCTGGGCTTTGGTATCTGTTTCCATAGCTGCCCAGCTGGCTACCTTCCCGCTGGCGCTCTATGCATTTCACCAGTTTCCTAACTATTTCATCCTGACGAACATCCTGGTTGTTCCGTTGGCCAGCCTGATAATTTATACCGGTATTGGTGTACTTTCTGTGAGTGCTCTCCCCTGGCTTTCAATTTTGGTCGCAAAAGGATTATCCTTTCTGGTTTGGTTGCTTAATAGCGCGATCCGCTTTGTGGAGGGGTTGCCCGGCTCTACCACGACAGGCATCTACATCTCCGGTCTGGATGCATTGTTCTTCTATCTTTTTATCCTTTCCATCATGCTGCTTTTAACTTCTCGGAGGATTCGCTACCTCTATCTTTGCCTTGTATTGTTGATCGGTTTCACCATCACATCCACCTTCCAGGAGTATCAGCGGCAAGATCGGGTTCAGATTGCCATCTTTCAAGTTAAGGGCTCTTCATTGTATGATTTTGCCTTGGGAGAGCGGGATGTGTGTGTAAAAGATATCCAGGCTGTCAAACAGGGAGTCTATGCAACGGAGGTCGTAAACAGATTCAGGGTGGCAGAAGGAATCGGGAATCAACGGACGACTTACCTGGCCGGGAAGTCGTTTGAGATCGAAGCTGATGAGAGGGATTTTGGATTTATGGTCAGGAAAGGAAATTTCATTCAATTCCTGGATCGCCGGATTGGGATTATTTCAGAATCGATGCCCCCAGGATTCACCCATAAGTTGAAACTCGACCTGGTGATCCTGCGACGGAATCCGAAGATCACCATCCAGGAGATCATGAAGGTTTTCTCTCCTGACAAAATTGTGATCGACGCTTCCAACTCATGGTACAATTCCAGAGATTGGAGGCAGCAGGCAGAAGAGGCCGGGATACCTTGTCATTCGGTAGTGGAGAAGGGAGCGAACTGGATAACTGGATAATGGTTATATTTGTTTTATGAGAACGGATTACGAAAAAAGAGGGCTGAAAATTGCCATGGCAGGGAGTTTCCTGCTTTCCTTAAGTGCTATCATCATGGCGCTTATAACAAAATCCCAGGCTATCCTGCTCGACGGATTATACACCTTCGTGGCCCTGATTATGGCTTTCGTATCATTAAAGGTGGTAAACCTGGTAAAAACCCCGGAGACAAAGGAGAGGCCTTTTGGGTATATGGCATTTGAACCATTTCTGAACTTGATAAAAAGCCTGGTCATGTTGACGATTCTGGTTGTATTTTTAGTTACGAACATACAGGAGCTAACCACCGGGGGCAGAATCATATCGCTGGACATGGCCACCCTCTATATTCTTATATGCCTGGTGATCTATGTCATTATCATCTTTCTGATCAAGCGATGCGAAAAAGAGACGGACTCAACCATTCTCAGTCTGGAAATTAAAATTTTGCGCATCGATGCATTGCTTACACTGGGAATTGCCGTTTCTCTTATAGCTGCCATGATTATGGTCAAATTGGGCTACACGCAGATCTTGCCCTATGTTGACCCGGTCATTGTAATTATCCTGATCGGTGTATCTCTGCCTATACCCATAAACGTATTCCTGACAGAATTTAAACGACTGCTGTTGATTTCCAGTGAAAACGATATCGAAAAGGAGGTCAACGATCAAATACAACCGGAAATACAGGAATATGGTTTGACAAATATTCATGTGTGGTCGCTTAAAAGCGGAAGAACACATTACATTTTCCTCTATTTAGACTTGAAAGAAAAGCAGGTAACAATTGAGCATCTCGACAAAATCAGGAGGGCAATATTTAGTAAGTTGTCGAAACTCTACCCTGATTTCTGGGCTGATATTATATTCACTAAGATAAACCCGGAAGAACCTATCGCATCTATCAACGAACCATTAAATAAATGAAAGAAAAAGCCCCAGCATGTGGGGCTTTGATGGCGGTCTGGACGAGACTCGAACTCGCGACCTCCGGCGTGACAGGCCGGCATTCTAACCAACTGAACTACCAGACCGTTTTTGGAGGTGCAAAGTTAAATCTTTTTTGTTATTTTGCAATAAAGTTGGTCTATGGATGTCCTTCTAATCGTCATCGGAGCTATTCTGTTGGTTCTTGGTATAGTCGGGAGTTTTGTGCCCGTATTACCAGGACCACCACTCTCTTACCTTTCACTGCTCTTGCTGCAATTCACGTCCTATCACCCATTTACTGCCCGTTTTCTGGTGATCTGGGCAATAGTTGCGGCTGCTATTGTCATACTCGATTATGTGATTCCCGTTTATGGGACGAAAGTATTTGGGGGGTCTAAAAAAGGACAATGGGGTGCACTTATAGGCGTATTCTTCGGTATTTTCTTCTTTCCACCGATTGGGATAATTGTAGGCCCTTTTCTGGGCGCACTGGTAGGGGAGATGCTAGCCGGAAAGCAATCAGGTGAAGCGTTCAAAGCTGCTTTCGGCTCTTTTCTTGGATTTCTGGCCGGAACGTTTATGAAACTGGCTGTTTCACTTATCTTCGTCTACTACTTTATTAGCGCCTTGGTGTAAAACAGATACATCTATTTTGCGAAGCTGATCGACCGTGTTTCACGGATGACAGTAACCTTGATCTGACCAGGATATGTCATCTCGGTTTGGATCTTCTTCGAGAGATCCAATGAGATCTGATTGGCTTCTGCATCTGAGACCTTATCTGCACCTACGATCACGCGTAATTCACGACCCGCTTGTATGGCGTATGTCTTCACCACACCTGGATAGCCAAGTGCCAGTTCTTCCAGATGATTCAGGCGTTCGATGTATGCGTCAACCACTTCCCGGCGGGCTCCGGGTCTGGCACCGGAGATGGCATCGCAAACCTGGATGATAGGGGAGATCAGGTTGTCCATCTCCACTTCGTCATGGTGGGCTCCAATGGCGTTCATGATTTCTGGTTTCTCTTTGAACTTCTCTGCCAGATTCATCCCCAGCACAGCATGAGGCAGTTCCGGCTCGTTATCCGGCACCTTCCCGATATCATGTAGCAGTCCGGCACGTTTCGCTTTTTTCGGATTCAGTCCCAGCTCGGCAGCCATTGTAGCGCTGAGATTAGCTACTTCGATGGAGTGCTGCAGCAGGTTCTGGCCGTATGATGACCGATACTTCATTTTTCCGATCATCCGGATGAGTTCATGGTGCAGGTTGTGAATGCCGAGATCGATACAAATTCTCTTTCCGGTTTCGATCACCTCCTGCTCAATCTGCTTACGGGTTTTGGCTACAACCTCTTCAATTCGTGCCGGGTGAATCCGGCCATCGGTAACAAGCTTGTGAAGCGATTGACGGGCGATCTCCCGGCGTACCGGGTCAAACCCGGAAAGGATAATGGCATCCGGTGAATCGTCAATGATGATCTCAATACCGGTGAGTGACTCAAGGGTGCGAATATTCCGGCCCTCACGGCCAATGATACGCCCTTTGATCTCTTCATTATCGATATTAAATACCGAAACAGTGTTCTCTATGGCATGTTCACTGGCTGTTCGCTGGATAGTTTCGATAATGACTTTCTTCGCTTCTGTATTAGCGGTTAGCCTGGCTTCATCCACGATCTCTTTGATTTGCATGAGCGCTTCCGCCTTAGCCTCCTCCTTCAGCGTTTCTATCAGCTGCTCTCTGGCTTCGGCCGCTGAAAGGGTTGCAATGGTTTCAAGTTTGTCTATCTGCTGTTTGATAGTCGCATCAAGATCACCCTGTTTCTTGTTCACAATCTCGAGTTGGTTGTTGAGGTTTTGCTTGATCGTAGAGACCTCCTTCTGTTTCTTGGAGAATTCTTCTATTCGTTGATTCAGCGCCGACTCTTTCTGTTTAAACCGGTTCTCACTATTTCCCAGCTCACTATTCTTTTCGTTGATATATTTTTCGTGTTCTGCTTTCAGCTGGAGGAATTTTTCTTTGGCCTGAAGGATCTTCTCTTTCTTGATTACTTCAGCTTTGCCCATGGCCTCTTTGAGTAGTGCATCCCGCTTTCTTTCCAGTGTTCTGTTCAGGACCGTACCCGTTATCAGTCCACCGATGATGATACCAACCACGCCCACGATGATGTATAGCATTATTTCCATCTGTTCAGGTTTTTATAGTTTATGACTGTAGAGGGAGGTTGAAAAAAAACCCGCACTAATCCATGAGGTATTGATAAACCTCAAATCGACATGAATAGGGCCGCCAGTCATTTCGAACGTCCACCGTCCCGGCGTACCGGAATCCTCTCTGTAAGGGATGATCCCGGCGAGCCGGAATCTTCCCTTGGCAGAGAGTAAAAGAGGCCTGTCCTACATGCCTTTGAGCTTTGCCCTAATATTTGTAATGTTAGGTTTACAAACTGCTAGAATTAATGCGGGTAAATCGTTGATTTTTTCAAAGAACGAAAAGGCTTATCCTGCCAGGTATTCCGTTAATAATTCATCGATTTTGGCCAGTTTCTCCTCATTGTCTTTTCCATGTTCTGATAACACATGTTCATCCTGTAAAAAGTTGGTTGCATATTCTAAAGCCACCATGGCCAATAAATCCTGTTTATCCTTGTACGCATAGCTTCCCGAGTAATCCTTCATCCTTCTCTCAATTAATCCTGCTGCCTGTTTGAACAATGTTTCATGTTCCCTTTCGATCACCAGTTTATATGGTCTGTCTGCTATTGTAACAGAAATTGTTAACTCACCCATCAGCTACGTGTCACTATATTCACCTGTTCAAGAGCCCTATACAATTATCGATTTCCCGCAAAAGCTCATTAATTTTTGCCCTCGCTTCAACCGTCCCTTCCTTTATTTCTAATGTTTTGGTTGTTTTTAGAATCTTTACTTTTTGTTCTAAATCTTTGATGGTTTGGTTTAGTTCTTCTTTATTTTGGTTTAGTTCATGAATCTCTTTTGTTTGTTTCTCAGTCTCTCCCTGCAAGGCTTGCAGACGTTCAATCAGTCTATGTATCTTATAATCTATACCAGAAACTAGGGTTTCAACATCTGCCATAATAAGTTTTTCCCTGCGTTGGTAATGCAAATATAATTATTCGAATCCCGACATGCAAGGGAACATCCCTTATTTTTTTTTTAATCAAACATATAACCTTTTGATGGATAAACGGATTAATGGGTGTAAATCAAAACCTATATGAATTATGACTGAGGAGTTTCTGCACTATTTATGGCGGTTCCGGTTATTTCATCCTGAGTTGAAGACAGTTGCGGGCGAGAACCTGACTGTCATTCACCCCGGAGAGCACAACAGGGATGGTGGCCCTGATTTTTTCAATGCCCGTCTTCAGATCGGAAATACCATCTGGGCAGGTAATGTGGAGATCCATCTGCAGGCCTCTGACTGGTACAAGCATCACCACGAAGTGGATCACGCATATAAAAACGTGATTCTGCATGTAGTAGATTCATTTGATGTGGATGTTTTTACTGAAGGATCCAAGCCGATTCCTGTCGTGGAGGTGAAGTATCAATATCGGGAAAGCCTGCTTTCCCGATACCGGAATCTTCAGGGAACTAAACTATGGATTCCCTGCCGGAATATTATGGAGGTAGCAGATGTTGGAGAGTTTGTGTTGTGGGCTCCGGCCCTTGCTGTTGAACGACTGCTGGAACGGAGTGCATCCGTCAGGCAGTTACTGCACTACTCCAAAAATGACTGGGAAGGGGTGTTTTTTCAACTCCTGGCAACTGCGTTTGGCTTAAAAGTGAATGCACATGCATTTGAACTCCTGGCGAAAAGTTTGCCGTTGAAGTTGCTGTTAAGACATCGCACAAATTTCTTTATTTTGGAAGCACTCTTATTTGGGCAGGCAGGACTTTTGGAGGATCAATTGAGGGAAACATATCCACAACAACTTCTCCAGACATACCGGTTTTACCAGAATAAGTATAACCTGGAATCTTTGCAGAAAGGGATATGGAAATTCCTTCGCATGCGGCCAGGAAATTTTCCGACAATACGTATCAGCCAACTGGCTGCAATGATCCATGGCGATAGTAATCTTTTTGACGGCGAATTGATCAGCAGGTCCCTCTCCGATTGGATGCAAGGGATTCAGGCAACTGCGAGCAGCTATTGGGACACCCACTATACGTTCGATAAGATTTCGGTAAAGCAGGCGAAAAACCTGGGAGAGGGATCCGCATACCTGGTGGTCATCAATGCCGTAACCCCTTTCCTGTTCGTATATGGCCGGGAGAAAAACCTGCCTTTGTATCTGGAACATGCGGTGACACTATTGGAAGAGATACCAGGTGAAAAAAGCTCCCTGGTCACAAACTGGAAAGAGATTGGGATGCCGACAGAAAATGCACTGTATACACAGGCATTGAAACAGTTGAAAAGTGCCTATTGCGAAAAGAAGAGATGCCTGGAATGTAGAATTGGAGCTCGTTTATTACGTGGGACGTGAGACGTAAGACGTGAGATCTAAGAAGAAAGACGTTGTAAGTAATTTCCCTTAATGACTTAATGACCTTAATACCAAACATCATGAAACCAACCCAAATCATCAAAGACTACCTCAACTTAAGTCGAAGCGAGCAAAGAGGGGTGGTCGTGTTACTCTTTATTTTGCTGACTGTCAATACAATTCGTATGATGATCCCCGGTGAGTGGAAACTGGATCCGGTCGACTTCACAACCTTTAACAAAGAAATCATGGCGTTCGAACAGTCTCTGAAGCGAGCCAGAGCGGATGAGATTAGCGCTCAGAAAACTGACAATCAAAAGTCTGGGTACAAAAAATCGATATCAGGAAGTTCAAACGAGCAATCACAGCAGTCAAAGAAGCCGGCTTTCGTCATCGAGCTCAATTCTGCCGATACGTTTGATCTGCAACGATTACGAGGTATCGGGCCCTCTTTTGCTCGCCGGATTACAGGCTACCGGGCCCGGTTGGGTGGATATGAAAGAAAAGAACAACTGCTGGAAGTATACGGCATGGATTCATCACGGTTTCAGGGAATCAAGCGGTATGTCTCGGTCAACCCAGACAGGATTACAAAGTTGAATCTGAACACCGCCACATTCAAAGAGTTGATACGGCATCCGTATATGCCATATGATGTGGCGAAAGAGATCGCTGTTTACCGAAAAAAGAAAAAAGGAATAAAAGTAATGGAAGAGGTGCAGGGGATGAAGAGCCTTGATAGTATCACGTTTGTGAAACTGAGGCCGTATTTGTCCATTAAATAAAATTCCAAAAACCAAATAACAAATAAATTTGAATCTTGGTGCTTGATATTTGTTAATTATCACGATAGTGATAGTTGACATCTGGCGGCTTTGGCGCTTTCGGATCATCCGGATGGTAGCCCGAATAGGGATCGTCATCATTTTCCTCATCCTCCCATTCGAAATGGGGCCGTTGGGGACCGATCTTCCGGAAATAGATGGCGAGGATCGTCCCGGCCAGTAATCCCATCAGGTGTCCTTCCCAGGAGATCTTCTCCTGTGGGAAGAATTGAGGGAAGACGCCCCAGATCAGCCCGCCATAGAGGAATGCAACGATCAGTGTAATTGCCATCAGGCGTGTATCTCTCCGGATGATACCGCTGGTGAAGAGGAACGCGGCCAGTCCGTAAACCACTCCACTGGCACCGATGTGGACAGATTCAAACTGTCCTAAGAACCAGACCCATAGTCCTGAAAGTAAATAGATGAAAATCAGCACTTTCCATGCTATTTCCCGGTAGGAATAAAAGAGGAAGGCGGAGAGGATAAAGAGGGGTATGGTGTTGGCGAAAAGATGGTTCCAGCCGGAGTGAATCAGGGGCATCGTAAGAATTCCCGGAAGTCCCACCCAATGTAATGGACGAAGGCCATAAGGGCCGAAAGGGATATCGAATGCCACCTCAATTACTTTTACCAGCCAGATGGCGAGGATAAAAATAATCGGAAAAATGAAGCTTCGTATCAGCCTGTTTCGTTCTTTATCCATCCCTGCAATAATAGTAGTTTTTAACAGTTAAAAATAGTGAAAAAGGGAGAGAGACCAACTATTTGTCGAAAAATCATACCTTTGACTGCCTGAAGTTACTCATAATTAAGCAAATCGAGATCAAATGAAAATCCTGGATATAGCGAACAGAAAATACTTTTTTGCACTGACTATATTAATACTGATTCCTCTTTTTACCTTCTCACAGCGACACAGCTCAAATGACGGGTTACGAAAATTGCAAGTTGCTCTCCAGATCATTAATTATGCTTATGTAGATTCTATCAAGGAGAAGGATCTGGTGGAGACAGCTATTGTTGAGATGCTAAAGGAGCTGGATCCACACTCCATTTACATATCTGAGAAGGACCTTCAGCGCGCAAATGAACCTCTTCAGGGGAACTTTGAAGGGATTGGCATCCAGTTCGAAATCCTGAAAGACACGATCACTGTCGTCCATCCACTTACAGGAGGACCCTCAGAAAAATTGGGGATCATATCGGGTGATAAGATCGTGAAAATCGATGAAGAAGATGTTGTAGGGAAGCATGTTAACAACCAATTCGTACTCGACCACCTGCGCGGGAAGAAAGGGACCAAGGTTAAAGTAGCCATCTACAGGCGAGGCAAAGAAGATCTGCTGGACTATACTATTACCCGGGATAAGATTCCGATCAACAGCATCGGTGCCGTATATATGATCGCTCCTGCTGTTGGATATATCAACCTCAACCGTTTTTCATTGACCACCACCAAAGAGTTTCAGGATGCTGTTAAAAAATTGAAAGAGGAGGGGATGCAGGATCTGATTTTAGATCTCCGGAACAATGCAGGAGGATATATGGCCCCGGCGATCGAGATTTCGGATGAGTTCCTTGGACTGGGAAAGATCATTGTTTACACCGAAGGGATGAGAAGTAAACGTGAGAATTTCTATTCTACCTTCAAAGGGAACTTTGAGGAGGGTCAGGTGGTGATCATGATCAATCAGAATAGTGCTTCTTCGAGCGAGATTGTGGCTGGTGCAGTACAGGATTGGGACCGGGGATTGATCGTTGGCCGGCGTTCTTTTGGAAAAGGACTGGTCCAACGGCCATACAACCTTCCCGACTCCTCTCAGATCAGGCTTACGACCGCAAGGTATCATACTCCCTCCGGCAGGTATATCCAGAAACCATACAAGGATGGCGTTGAGGAGTATTATAAGGATTTCGCAAACCGGTACAGGCGGGGTGAACTGGTGAATGCTGATAGTATCAAGTTGCCCGATTCGTTGAAATATCAGACAGCGAATGGCCGGACTGTTTACGGCGGAGGCGGGATTATGCCAGATGTCTTCATTCCCTGGGATTCTACTCCACTAACAGACTACTATCTTGACATCCGGCGCCATAATATCATCAATCCGTTAGTTGGCGAGTATGTTGACAAGAACCGGAAGAAACTACAAAAAGCCTATCCTGATTTTATCAGGTTCAAAGAGGAGTTTGTTGTTGATGAACCGCTGATGGAGTTGTTTTTTGATGCAGCTGATGCAGCTGAGATAGATATGGATGAAGAGGAGTTTGCAGCCTCCGGGAAGTTGATCAAATCACAAATCAAAGGACTGATCGCTCAAAAGCTCTGGGATATAACCTCATTTTATATCATCGCAAACAAACTCGATCCGGAGGTGACACGAGCGGTTGAGATCATCCAGGACGATAGCTTGTTTAAGGATCTAAACCGGTAACATCGAGCCGATTATGGATCGATCTAACTAATATTTTCCAAGGTTTGAGTGACTCTCCTCACATCTATGTTGCTCTTCCTGTGATGGATGAGCTTGATTGGATGCCAGCTACTCTTGAGGCGATATCTGCCCAGAGTTATCCCGATGTTTTGGTTGTAGCCTGTGTGAATCAACCTGATGAATGGTGGGAAGATCCTGAGAAGAAAGAGGTCTGCAGGCGCAATCAACGTTGTATGGAGCATCTCCATGCATATCCTGGTCCTATTGAGATCATTGACAGATCTACCCGGGGAAAGGGGTGGAAAGGGAAACGACATGGTGTGGGTTGGGCGCGGAAGACAATCATGGACAGGATAGCTGAAACAGCACAACCCGATGATATCATCCTGAGTCTTGATGCCGACACACAATTCGCACCTGAATATTTCGCTTCTGTTGTCAGAACACTGGCTGCCAATCCGGATACTATGGCTCTTTCTGTGCCCTATTACCATTTACTTCCCGAAGATCCGGTAGCAGCGAGTGCTGTGTTACGGTATGAAATCTATATGCGATACTATCTCCTGAACCTCTTTCGAATTGACAGTCCGTACGCTTTTTCAGCCCTGGGATCTGCGATGGCATGTACGGTTAAAGCGTACCGTTCAGTAGGAGGGATGACGCCAAAACTGAGCGGAGAAGATTTCTATTTTCTTCAGAAGTTCAGAAAGGCAGGAGCGATCTGTAATTGGAATGAGGAGAAGGTCTTCCCGGTTGCCAGGTTTTCGACACGTGTATTCTTTGGTACCGGCCCGGCAATGATCCGGGGACGCGAGGGAGATTGGCGTAGCTATCCAATTTATTCATCGGAGTTATTTGATGAAATAGGGGAGAGCTACCGGCTCTTCCCGTCGATGTTTCAGAAGCGGGTTGATACACCTGTGACACGCTTTTTAACTGCTCAAACCGGGGAGCAGGATCCTTTTGCTTTGCTACGGAAGAATTTCAAGGAGCCAAGGCTTTTTGTGAAGGCATGCCATGAGAAATTTGATGGGTTACGAATTTTGCAATACCTGAAGCAGCGGCATGAACCGATGGAAGGGGGGGATGAGATTAATTTTTTGGAATGGATGAGGCGCTTCTATTCAGTGGATGCCGGATGCCAGATACCGGATAAGACAAAATTCTCGTTTGCTGAAAGTAACCAGGAAGAGTTAGATCGGCTACGGGATTTCCTGGTCAGGGAAGAAGATAAGTGCCGAAAGGAAAACTCCTTTTCCTGAAGCGAAGATGTTAGCTCAACACCTCGGTAACCAGGTCGGCAGCCTCCTGCAGTGTAATCGCTGAATGAACCCTGAGTCCGGACTCATCAATCAGTTTTTTACCCTCTATGGCATTTGTTCCCTGTAACCGTACAATGATTGGTACCGGTATATTGCCGATGTTATTATATGCATCCACCACACCCTGGGCAACCCGGTCACATCGCACTATTCCACCGAAAATATTCAGGAGGATCGCTTTGACATTCGGGTCTTTCAGGATGATCCGGAAGCCCTCTTCCACCCGCCTGGCATCGGCGCTGCCTCCTACGTCCAGGAAATTGGCTGGCTCGCCTCCTGAAAGTTTGATGATATCCATTGTTGCCATGGCCAGTCCGGCTCCGTTAACCATACATCCCACATTGCCGGTTAATTTCACATAGTTCAGGTCGAACCCTGACGCCTCCACCTCGATCGGGTCCTCTTCATCGAAGTCACGCATGGCCGTAATATCGGGATGGCGGAAAAGAGCATTGTTATCGATCACCACCTTGGCATCGGCAGCAAGAATCTTATTGTCGGAAGTTTTGAAAACCGGGTTGATCTCCACAAGCGAGGCATCTGAGTTGATATAGGCTTTAAAGACGCCTTTCACAAACTTAATCATGTTCTTATTTGCCTCGCCTGTGAGCCCCAGGTTGAAAGCCACTTTGCGGGCCTGGAATGGCTTCAACCCGATCACCGGATCAATCTCTTCGGTGAAGATCAACTCCGGTGTCTCCTCAGCTACCTTTTCGATATCCATCCCGCCCCGGGGCGAATACATCAGAATGATATGGCCTTTCTCTCTGTTGAGCAAGACGCTGAAGTAAATTTCTGCGGGTTCAGTAGGGCCGGGATAGAAGATGTTTTGCTCTACATATATTTTCCTGACCTTTTTGCCTTCCGCACTGGTCTGGGGTGTGATCAGAGTCATACCGATAATCTGATCAGCATACATACGGACCTCATCCAGGGTTTTAGCTACCTTCACACCACCTCCTTTGCCTCGTCCGCCGGCATGAACCTGGGCTTTGATGACCCATTTATCTGATCCTGTGGAACTTTGTATCAGTTTGGCGGCTTTCACAGTCTCTTCCAAAGTGTTGGCTACTATTCCTTCCGGAACCATCACGCCATTTTTCTTGAGCAGCATCTTGCTTTGATATTCATGTAGATTCATATAGTTCTCCGTGTTTTTACGTGGATTCAAAAGTACTAACATGCATTCGAATTTCAAAATACAATTAGTAACTTTGTCGCCTGAAAGCTACAAAGTGATCGTTGCAAAGGAAATCCATAAATCTTTTGGCTCCCTGAACGTATTAAAGGGAATCAGCCTTGAGGTTAACAGAGGAGAGATCATCTCCATTGTAGGAGCTTCAGGAGCCGGGAAATCAACATTGTTGCATATTCTTGGGACCCTTGACAGAGCAGATAGTGGTGAGATTAAAGTTGATGGGAAGTTGCTGAATACAATGACGGAGAAAAAGCAATCAGAATTCCGGAACCAACAGATCGGCTTTGTCTTTCAATTCCATCACCTGCTTCCTGAGTTCTCTGCCCTGGAAAATATCTGTATCCCTGCTTTTATTGCCAGAAAGTCGAAACGGGAAGCCAGGAAACAGGCCATGGGACTATTGCAGTTTATGGGATTGGAAGAACGCGCCAAACACAAACCTTCAGAACTCTCGGGTGGAGAACAGCAACGGGTAGCTGTTGCCAGAGCACTGGTGAACAGTCCGGGTGTTGTGTTGGCTGATGAACCATCAGGGAACCTCGATTCGACCTCAGCTATTCAGCTTCACAAGCTTTTTTTCGAACTGAGAGATCATTACAATCAAACCTATATCATCGTGACTCACAATGAGGGCCTGGCTAATATGGCTGACAGAAAGCTTACTATCCGCGATGGAGTCATCGATTATTGACATTCCATAAAATTAAATATCCGAACCAGCGTTGATTAAGTTATGAATAGAGTTTTACGGAAGAGATCCTATTATCTTATCATTGTATTTGTCCTTGTTGCTTCCTTTGTGTTTGCATATGGATTCTACTTTCCCGCACCTCTGTTCCAACCTGTTTTTCAGTTGCCTCCTGATAGTGTTTATACACCATCATCTCCCGGACAGGATTCTGTTTATCGGAGTCTTCTAACGCGTATTAATATGTTATTCGGGCAAAAGCGTTACCAGGCGTGTTTGGTTGAACTTGAAAAAGCCCTAAAACTTAAGCCCGACGTTGCCTCTATCCAGGAACGTATCATCCGGGTGGAAAGGCTGATCGCTCAGGAGAATAAAACGAACCAGGAGTATGCTGACCTGGTCGCCAAAGCGGATGATTATTTCGGCAAGCAGGATTACCTCAATGCGAAGGCTTCTTACCAGCTGGCTATCGATGTCAAACCCAGGGATCCTGTTGCCATAGAGAAACTCGGGGAGACGATGAAACTCCTTCGTTCACAGAAAGCCCAAAACATCCTCTATGATGTAGCGGTCGCGGCCGCCGATAAACTTTTTGATGCCGGGGAGTATGAAAAAGCAAGGATTGAATACGTGAATGCCAGCAAGGTTATGCCGGAAGCAACATATCCAAAGGAGAAAATCAATGCAATCATCAAGATCCAGGTCGACCGGCAGGTGAGGGAGGAGCTTTACCGGAATGCGATTACCGCCGGGGACAGGTTTTTTGAGGCAAAAAGTTACAATCGCGCTTTGCATGAGTTTCAGAATGCCTTGGTGCAGAAACCCGACGAACTTTACCCGCAAGAGAAGGTCAGTGAGTTGACCCAAATCCTTCAGGAACTTGCTGCTTTGGAGGAGGCCTACAAACAAGTAATAGCACAGGCCGACCAGCTGTTTTCGGAAGGCAGATATGCCGATGCCCGAACTGAATACATGGAAGCGTTGAAGCTGAAACCGAAGGAGAGCTACCCGGCATCGAAGATCCGGGAGATCGATCAGATTCTGGCGCAGATCACGAAAGTTGATACAGACTATAACCACTTTTTAAACCAGGCCGACAGCCTTTATATCGAAAAGAATTTTATCCGGGCCCGCCAGAACTACCAGCTTGCTTTACTGATCAAACCCAATGAATCTTACCCCAAAGCCATGATAACAAAAACAGAAGCTGGTGTGGGAGAACAGAAAGCGAATGAGATCAATGAACAATATGACCGGATCCTGGCTAATGCCGACAGGATGTTTAC
>JACNKI010000092.1:0-5464 GCA_014382125.1 Bacteroidota bacterium
CCTTAATGACCTTAATGACCTTAATGACTTAATGACTTTATGACTAATCTATCAGTAAATATCGCCGGACTTGAATTCAAGAACCCCGTGACTACTGCATCCGGCACCTTTGGTTATGGCGAGGAGTTCCACGACTTCATGGATGTTGGCAGGTTGGGCGGCATCTTTGTCAAAGCAATAACCGGATCCAACCGCGAAGGGAATGCTTATCCACGGATGGCAGAAACCCCTTCGGGGATGCTCAACTCAGTCGGGCTTCAGAACAAGGGAGTCGACCATTTTGTGAAGGAGATCTACCCACGTATCAACAGTTTCGACACGAATATTATTGTCAACGTATCTGGCTCTACTGTAGAAGAGTATGTCCAGGTTGCTGAAAAGATCAACGAACTGGATAAGATCCCTGCCATCGAGCTGAACATATCCTGCCCCAATGTAAAAGAGGGAGGCATGGCATTTGGCACCATGCCTGCCATGTCGATGGAGGTGACCCGGGTCGTACGTGAGGTTTATAAAAAAGTGTTGATGGTTAAACTCTCACCCAACGTAACCAGCATTACTGATATCGCGAAAGCTGTTGTGGATGGTGGTGCGGATGCGTTAACCCTGATCAACACGTTGCTGGGTATTGCTATCGATGCAGAAAACCGTCGTCCGGTCCTCTCAACGATCTCCGGGGGCCTATCCGGCCCGGCTATCAAACCGGTAGCGTTGAGAATGGTCTGGCAGGTCTGTAAAGCAGTTCATGTTCCGGTGATCGGTCTCGGCGGTATCATGAATGCCACCGACGCTATTGAATTTCTGCTGGCCGGTGCAACCGCTATCCAGGTTGGCACAGCTAATTTTATCGATCCCACGATATCCGAAAAGATAATTGTAGGTATTGAAGATTATATACTCAAACACGACGTAAAAGATATCAATGAGTTGATCGGTGCACTTAAAACTGACTAAACCCAATTAATCATGAAAAAAATTATCCCTGGACCGGCGAATTTTCATTTCGTTCCGATCGCAATCCTGTTCTTGATCATTCTGATAACATTTATTGTTCAAATTAAATTGCAAAGCGCTGATTGTCAGGCTAAAAGACCAACGCTGGAGCCAAATGACCGGATGGCTATGCAACGGATCTATCCATATGATCGGATTCGGCCTGAAGCATTTCATGTTGCAGTCAACCAGACGCAAGCATTAATTGATCAGGGCTCTTCCCGGAATACCCCATGGACATTAACCGGGCCAACAAATATAGGTGGACGAATAACGGATATCGAAATTCCGGACGGCGACCTTCAGACAATCTATGTGGGAGCCGCAACGGGCGGGATCCTGAAAACCACAGACGGTGGCATGACCTGGGAAAACCTCTTTAACGATATTCCGGTGATCTCGATTGGTGATATTGCCATTGACCCGAACGATCTCGATATTATCTATGCTGGTACCGGTGAAGCCAATTCGTCAAGCTACAGCTTCTGGGGAAACGGCATTTATAAATCCACTGATGCCGGTGAAAACTGGACACCTTCCGGACTGGATAATTCCGCTTACATCGGAAGGATACTGGTGGATTATTCAAACTCGCAACGTGTTTTCGCTGCAGCATGTGGATATCTCTTTTCATACAGCGATGAAAGAGGGATTTACCGGAGCGAAGATGGGGGTCAGACCTGGGAACGTAAGCTATTTTTAACAGACTCTACAGCCGCTATCGATCTTATTCAGCATCCTGTCAACCCGGAGATCCTTTATGCCGCGATGTGGGAGCGGACAAGAGGATTGGAATATCGAAACTCGTTCGGTACCACCTCCGGGATCTGGCAAACAACCGATGGTGGGGAGACCTGGAATGAACTGACGAATGGCCTGATGCCGGGCCAAGAAGTAGGCAGGATTGGTCTGACAATCTGTAAATCGCAACCGGATATTCTCTATGCAGTCTACGACCTTCCGAATTTTGAAGTAGGGGTGTTTAAAACTACGGATGGGGGACAATCCTGGACACGGACGAATGATAATGCTCTGTATGGTATGAACAGTAGTTTCGGCTGGTATTTTGGCCAGATTCGGGTAGATCCAACGAATCCCGACCGGGTCTTTGTGATGGGTGTTAGTCTCTTCAAATCGGAGAATGGTGGAAACTCCTGGAGTGATCAACCGGGTAGCACGATTCATGTTGATCACCATGCTATGGTGATCGATGAAGCCACATCAACCATCATCGAGGGTAATGACGGTGGTTTATATACGAGTAATAATTACGGGATTTGGTGGTCCAAGATCAACAACCTGCCTATCACTCAGTTCTACGCCATCGATATCGATTATCTGAATCCCGAACGCATCTACGGCGGCACACAGGACAACAATACGATCCGGACATTTACTGGCGGTGTGGATAACTGGAGTGCGATCTTAGGTGGCGATGGCATGTATACTCTTGTCGATTATACCAATTCCAACGTGATCTATGCTGAATACCAATGGGGAAACCTGTTCCGTTCTGATGATGGGGGATGGAATATGAATTACATCGCCTCCTACTGGGAAAACGACCGGATCAACTGGTCGGCACCACTGGCTATGCACCCCCAGGATCCATCTATCCTCTACTTCGGAACTTACCGGATCTGGAAGAGTTTCAACAAGGGGAATACCTGGACGCCGTTCAGTGATGACCTGACAAAAGGTATTAACCAGTATTTTCACACCATTACGACAATCGCTATCTCCACACTCAATCCATCGATCGTCATCGTAGGAGCCGGAGATGGGAAAGTACATATTTCAACAAATGATGGTCTGGAGTGGACAGATATCACCGCCGGACTACCAGACAGATGGATTACAAGGGTGGCAGCAGATCCCTTCAATTCGCAAACGATTTATACAACACTATCCGGTTTCCGCTGGGATGAACCTCTTCCTCATGTGTTTAAATCTACTGACCTGGGACAAACCTGGACAGAAATCTCAGGCAACCTGCCCGAATTCCCTGTAAATGATATCGTTCTGGACCCGGATATTCCGGATAAAATCATTGTAGCGACAGATGCCGGATTGTATGGGACAATCGATGGTGGCAACAGCTGGGAATGGATCTGGAATGATATCCCGGCTGTACCTGTTTGTGCCTTGAAAATCCATGCACCAACCCGTAAAATTGTTGCCGGAACCTATGGTCTCTCTACCTATTCAGCCAGTCTGGACGAGATCCTGACCGGCATCCCGGATAATCAGACAAAGAGATCCGGCCGACTCACCATCGCTCCAAATCCGGTCACAACAGGCAGCACGGTCCGGTTCTATCTTCCACAGAGTGACCGTCTGAATATAACCTGTACCGGTATGAACGGGAAGGTTATGGGGACCATAGACGGCGTCCGGTTGAAAAAAGGCAGTTACACGATCCATCTAACAGAGATTGTCGACGCGGAACGCCTACCCGCGGGAATCTATCTGCTACATATCGAAGGGGGAAAAATCACGTTTTCTGGGAAAATGATAATACATCATTAAGGAAGAGGTATGCCCTACAGGATATTGACCTCGGGTTCCAATAGAATCCCGAAGCGTGATATCACAGATTGCCTGATTAAGGACGCCAGATCCAGGATCTCCCGGCCGGTTGCTTTACCGTAATTAACCAGCACCAATGGATGCGCAGGGTGAACGCCGGCATCACCTTTCCGTTTCCCTTTCCAGTTGCAGGTTTCTATTAGCCAGGCTGCAGCAAGCTTTACACCGTTCGGATCAGGATAACTGACGATCTCGGGATAATCTTGCTTAAGCTTTTTAAACTGATCCACACGAATCACGGGGTTTTTGAAAAAGCTTCCGGCATTCCCAAGTTCCACTGGATCGGGAAGTTTCCGTCTACGTATCCGGGATACGACTTCACGTACATCTTTGATGGTTGGAGAGTTAATCCCAAGAGCTGATAACTCATTTCTGATGGAACCATAATCCAGTTTCAACTCAGGATTCCTGGAGAGGCGCAAGGTCACATTCAGGATCAGATATTGTCCCCGAAGGATATTTTTAAATATACTCTCCCGATACCCAAACTGACACTCTTCCCTGACAAAGGTCCTCTTTTCAAGTCTCTCCAGATGCACTGCCTCCACATCGCACAATACATCCCGTAGTTCAACGCCATATGCTCCAATATTCTGAATCGGTGCGGCGCCCATTTTGCCAGGGATAAGAGAAAGATTCTCAATACCTCCCCATCCCTGATCAACGCAGAATTGCACCACATCATCCCACACTTCACCGGCAGCAACACGAATCGTAACATGGTCAGGTGTTTCATTTATAACAATTATCCCTTTGTTATTCATTCGGATCACGGTTCCGGGAAAATCCTTTGTGAAAAGGATGTTACTCCCCACCCCCATAATCAGCATGGGTTTATGATCCTTACTCAGAGCAGACACGAATGGGAGAAGATCTTCTTCATTTGTCAGTTCGGTAAAATACCTTGTAATTACTTTAGTCCCAAGGGTGTGATATGGTTGAATTGATATATTCTCCCGTACATTCATAGGTTCAAATTTATTAAAATATTTAACTTGCAGAACCGTTGTTAAAGAAACCTCCGGATGCATTTGAAAAAAGCGATCGTTGCAGTCACAAATGACCTTACTACCGATCAACGGGTGGATCGTACCTGTCACACCCTGATAACTAGCGGGTATGATGTCATGCTTGCAGGCCGGAATCTGAAGCATAGCCTGCCTCTCGCTCCCCGCTCCTACCGTCTGCACCGGATGCGACTTTTATTCAACAAAGGACCTCTCTTCTATGCGGAATACAACATTCGGCTCTTTATATACCTGCTGGCTCATAAATCTGATCTGATTGTATCGAACGACCTCGATACACTACTTGCCAGTTTCCTGGCATACCGTATGAAAAATCTTCTCCCCCTCTCCTTGAGGAGAGGGGGCAGGGGGGTGAGGTCATCCTCCGAAGGAGGCCGGGGGGTGGGTATCCTCCACGACTGTCACGAATATTATCGGGGAATGCCCGAATTGATGGGCCGTAAACGAACCACACGCATCTGGAAGTGGATTGAGGATAGTATATTTCCAAAGTTGAAGTATGTTATAGCTGTCAACGACTCGATAGCAAAACTCTATTATGAGGATTACGGAAATGAAATCGTTGTCATTCGCAATGTTCCGTTCCGCAAGCAGAAAGGGAAAATGAAGCCCAAAGAGGAGCTTGGTATCGAACCTCATCAGAAGGTAATTATTTACCAGGGGGCTGTCAATATTGACCGGGGGCTGGAGGAGGTAATTCAGGCTATGAAATACCTTCGCAGTGATGCTAAACTGATCATTGCCGGGATCGGAGATATCTACGAGAAACTAACGGAGCTGGTTAAACATGAAAAAGTCCCAGGCAAGGTGATCTTAACGGGTCAGATCCCTTTCCAGGACCTTCATGCATATAC
>JACNKI010000092.1:6112-8897 GCA_014382125.1 Bacteroidota bacterium
TTCAGCTCTTCTCGGTAAAGCCATATATTGTAGCCAGCCGACATTCTACAGCACTCCTCGAACGATTACTTCAGGATGATTATCCCATCCTTTTTGAAGGGTTGCATACATGTGGATTGCTTGATAAACCTGAGATAAAGTCGAGGGCTAAAATCTATCGTGAAAGCAATATTGAACATCACTACTACCATCATCTTGCTAAGGCAAGCAGATCTCCGTGGAAAAAAGCATTCTTCCATGCAGAGAGCTTCCGGCTGAAAAAATTCCAGTCCATCCTCAGGCATGCGGATAAAATGCTCACTGTCTCACACGCAGACCAGGCGTATCTTCAATCTGCTTTTCCAACCAGGGAGGTCCTTTACCTTCCATCCTTCCACAGGGATAATGAAGTGAACTCAATCCCCGGTAAAGGCTCATACGCATTGTACCAGGGAAAACTGAGTGTACCGGAAAACTCACTGGCAGTATCTTATATTATCAAGCAGATCTGGCTCGACAACATGCCCGAGCTGGTTATCGCCGGACTCAACCCTCCCGGGCAACTAATCAAACTGATCGGGGAGAGACCAAATGTCAGGCTGGTTGAAAACCCGGATGATGATCAGATGTTCGATCTGATCCAGCATGCACAAATCAACCTGATGGTCACGTTCCAGCCAACCGGACTCAAGTTGAAGCTGTTGAATGCTCTCTTTCATGGAAGGTTCTGTCTGGTCAACCCGGGAATGCTAACCGGAACGGGGCTTGATTCGGTTTGCCGGATTGCTACTTCTGTAGCAGAATTCCGGAAAGAGATCTCTCAACTCTTTGCCTTAGAGTTCACACCTGAAGATATCATAACACGAAAAGAGGTCCTGATATCTCTTTACGACAACAAAAAGAATTGCAAATTTCTGATAGATATATTAACTTTGCTATAGTTGAGCTCACTAATTCAATCAACCATGAAAAAAATTCTTGTTCCCATTGATTTCTCCGGTCACACAGATATCACCTGTACCTATGCGTTGAAGTTTGCCGAAGCTTACAAGGCTGAGTTGAGGCTATTCCATACCTATTTTGATCAGATCATTCTGACAGATACCACGTTTCCCGACAGCATGAACATGAATGCTGTTTACAATGAAGAGCTGATTCAGGAGATGCACACACAGTCAGAGAAGAACATGAAGGCACTTCATAAAAAAATCCTGGATCGAATTCAGGAAGAAGGCATTGAGGGTGTCACCATATCGACTACCGTGGTTGGAGGAGATATCGAGATGGAATTGAGAGTGGCTTGCGATGATTATCATCCCGATATCGTGATCATGGGAACACGCGGTCAGGGCAAGAATGTAAATGTCTGGGGCCGTGTCTCTACCCATATCATCAACCACGCGAAGGTACCGGTTCTGACAGTCCCGGAGATCAAAGCATTCATGGGATTCCAGAACATCATGTTTGCGGCTGACCTCTCTGAAACCAATGAAGCTTCTGTCCGAAAAATTGAAGAGGTGCTTGCTCCATTTAACAGCTCATTATATGTTGTTCATTTTATGACAGGCAACGATGAGGAAGAGGAAAAAATGCAGGAGTTGGAGAAGCATTTCAGTAATCTGGAAAAGAACGAGGTGATCCAATTTGACCTTGTCAAGGTAGAGGAAGATAATCAGAAAGCATTGGATGATTATGTGGCTGATCACGGGATTGAGATCATCTCGTTCCAACCACACAAGCGAAGTGTATTCTATAACCTGTTTACGAAAAATTTAACGAAAAAGAACCTTTTCTCCACTAATATTCCCTTGCTCGCCGTTCCGGTTTCGTAAATGATTGATCGTTATTCTATTCGGTAGATAGCATAATTATCGTACCGAATGATCTCCCAGTGATGGTTCTCCCATCCATCTCCTTCATACTGCCTGAACTTATATCTTGTCTGCAACGGCCGGGTTTGGATCTCCCGGAGACAATAGAGGAAGTCGGTTCCGAAATCATGTAATGCCTGTAGGAAATACCAGGCAATATCATACCCCTGGAAAGCAAGCAGATCGGGGTCTGTTTTGTAGTTTTGCTGAAAAAGTTCAACGAAATTCCGCACAGCATCATCCTTATAATCAACAAAATATGGAGTCATTACATGAGTACGGGCTTTCACCAGATATTCATAATCCATACCTTTAAACTGATCCCATCCAGGGATCCCGAATACTGTGAAGTTGAAGTCCATCGTATCCGCATTTAACTGGGCAAGCTTATCAAGCGCATAGGTTTTCTTATTGGAAACCACTACCACCACATTTTCAGCCGCCGGGATCAGATGGTTTATCAGGTTTTTGTCTTCAATCACCGAAACATCCAGCCCCATACTTATGCCGTTTGTAAGAACCTGGTCTGCTATCTGACGCATATCAGGCTCATTATCTCTGACAATAAGGGTATGAGCATAAGGAAAGTAGCTCGAGAGATATTCGATCAGGCGCGCCCCTATTGAGCTATAGGTTGGCCTGATTTTTATGACCATCGGATTCCCTTCCAACTGAGAGGTCCGCCGGGAGATCGGACTGATGATCGGGATATGTTGCTTACGAGCCCACGAAGCAACAATCTGGAAGTTTCGGTGAAACATCATCCCCACGATCAGATCCATATTCGCCATTTCCGACTTCCTTAACATCTTGTACGTATTGGATGGATCAGGATCCACATCGTAGACATATAAATTCAAGCTTAAGCCAGCTTGCCTGAGCTGCTCCACTGCCAGTAAAAATCCTTCGTAAAACTGAATATACCGGAGGGAGTT
>JACNKI010000135.1 GCA_014382125.1 Bacteroidota bacterium
TATGTTTGAAAATCACCTTGAAATTACTTAATCCTTTGGCCCGGGCAGTACGGATGTAGTCCTGTGACAATACCTCAAGCATTGAGTTCCGGGTCAACTCCACGACAATAGCCAGGGGTCTGATACCCAGTGTAACAGCTGGCAGGATCAGGTTTTTCAGGTTGAGGTATTCGCCCCGTCCCATATCGTCAACAGAATAGAGACTACCTACCATATTGAGGTGTGTGATATCAACCAGTACAAAAGCAAAAATCCATGCGTTGATTATGGCAGCGAAGAATGAAGGAACTGACATCCCAAGAACCGAAAAGACCAGTGCGATTCGGTCGGTAATGCTGTTCTTCTTTAATGCACAGAGAATCCCGATGGAAATTCCGATTATCACGGCAAAGGCCATTGCGACAACAGCCAGGATCAGGGTGTTGACAAGGGCTTCGGAAAGGATCTCTGTTACGTTTCGTTTTGACTGGTAGGACTTCCTCAGATATGGTTTCTTCAGAACGATGACACTTTTTCCTACGCCTGCTATGTTGATTGTATGTCCGTATTTCTGCTGGTTGAGATACCAGTAGTTGGTCGAGTCTGCACGGTTGTGCAATGAGATGGGAGAAAGATCATTCAGGTAACTGATAAACTGGATAGAGAGGGATTTATCCAGTCCAAGGTCTTTATTAATGGCTTCCACAGAAGCCAGATCGGCACGCTGTCCGAGCATCATGCGGGCAGGATCTCCGGGAAGAATGTTGAAAAGGAAGAAGATTATCACCACAACGCCGAAGAGAACCAATAGTCCGTAGAGAAACCGTTTGAGAATAAAACGTAGCATATTTCTGGATGCTGGATGCAGGATCTTGGATTGCAAGTGTCTTTCCAGGATCCAGGATCCAGGATCATGTTATCTTAAAATAAACTTTTCTTTGACCTGCTCCCACTCCGGGAAATCATTGTAGTGCCACTTTTCCAACACCTTTCCATCTTTCAGTAAAATCAACCCGGGATTAGACCTGATCATTGCTTTCAGAACCACATCATCTGAATTATAAAAATCAAACGTAATTCCACTCTTTTTCTTAAATGCAGAAATATCATCAGGCATAGTACTGGTCAGGCAGACGAAGGAATATCCCGCATCATTGATTTCCTGAAACAGTGATTCCAGCTTTTGAAAAGCCTTCTGATCTGCGTTGTCCAGGTCATAGGCGATGACAAAGAAGTGGTAATCAGGGATATTCAGGAGACTCTGAGCCATGTTATTTCCATCAACATCTTCAGCCAGCAATGTCATATCATCCTGATTTGGATCTTCAACCCGTTGGCTGACAAAGATCCAATCAGCCAGCCATGTGGAGTCATTCCATGGATAGTCGGGGGCCAGAAACTCCTCCGTTTCTCCGGTATGCCGATTCTTATATGTGACATAAAAATCGACATCAGATTCCACATATTGGTTCACCTGTGCGCCAACTTTCCATCCCCGGAAATCGATGACCGGAAGATGCCAAAGACAAAACATTGATAGTCCGGTAAACAGGATGGCAATGGAGAGGAGAAGGATCCTATCTCCGGCTGGCTTGAACAGACTCTTGAATCGATTTCGCCAGATGAATATCGGAATCACAACAGCCATCAACGCAAGGTTCTTAAGGAAAGTCTCCATATTGGTCAGCTTCACTGCATCACCAAAGCAGCCACAGTCAGGAACCATGTTAAAAAAGGCGTCAAAGAATGTGAGGATGGTGAAAAAAGTCATCAAAGGCAACAGCACCCAGGCAGTTTTCCGGATCCAGAGATTAAAAAGCAAGCTAATCCCAAGAGTGAATTCCAGGACGCAAAGGAAGATTGTCAGAAAGAGTGCAAAATCATTCGCCCAGGAGGCACCGAAAGCCAGGAAATAATCATGTACCCTGTATACCGTACCAAGCGGATCGATGCCTTTGACAAATCCGGAGAAGATGAAAACGAGTCCGGTAACTATCCGAAAAAGGGTTCTAACCGTCTTCATAATCCAGTTTGATGAGTGCAAACGCTGCGTAGTTGATGATATCGAAATAATTGGCGTCGATACCCTCCGAGATGAAGGTCTTCCCTTCATTATCTTCGATCTGCTTGATGCGCATGAGTTTCATCAGGATGATATCGGTCAGAGAGCTAAGCCGCATATTTCTCCATGCTTCCCCATAATCGTGATTTTTATTGAGCATCAACTCCTTTGCTGCGCTGATACAGGTGTCATATAGTTCTTCTCCCGATTCAAATGGCAGGGTTTCAATGCTCTCAACCGATCCCATATCCAGCTGTATGAGTGCAATAACCGAATAGTTGATAATTCCGATGAACTCCGGCCGGATGCCCTCTTCAATCTTCTGAGCTCCTTTGCTATCGATGCTACGAATACGCTGGGCTTTGATATAAACCTGGTCCGTAATCGAGGGGATCCGTAGAATTCGCCAGGCTGTACCATAATCTTTCATCTTCATCAGAAAGATCTTCCGACAAGCTGTAATCACGGCATCAAACTGATCACTGGTACGCTGAATGGAGTCCATAATAAAAGGAACTACTTTGAGAGGATAAAAGTAGGAAGAATTCTGCTAACAGACAGCAATAAGATTTGTATTTTTGCGCATATCAAGTCATGCCAAAAACCTTAATCAGTAACGGTAAAAACCTGGATCTCTCTTCCCCGAAAGTGATGGGGATCCTGAATCTGACTCCCGATTCATTTTTTGATGGAGGAAAGCACAGCTCCATCGATATCCAGTTGAAACGAGTGGAACAGATGTTGGAGGAAGGAGCTTCCATCATCGACCTGGGAGCGGTTTCTACACGCCCGGGTGCTCTCAAAGTGAGTGAATCCGAAGAGATGGATCGTCTCTTTCCTTCATTGGAATCAATCCGGCATTATTTCCCCGATGTTTTTTTGTCGATCGATACCTATCATGCCTCCGTAGCTGAAGAAGCTGTGAAGCTGGGAGCAGATATGATCAACGATATCTATGGGGGTCGATATGATGAGGGCATGCTGGAAACCATCGCCCGGTTGAATGTCCCATATATCATGATGCACATGAAAGGGAAACCGGAGACCATGCAGCATAATCCCCATTACAAGGATGTTATAGCTGAGATTGCTTATTTCTTTCAACAACAGATTTCGAAACTCCGGAAGATGGATTTCGGACAAGTATTAATCGATCCTGGATTTGGTTTTGGGAAAACGATAGACCACAACTTCGAAATTCTGCGGCGACTGCCTGAGTTTCAGACCCTTGGTTGTCCGGTCGTCATAGGTCTCTCCCGGAAATCGATGATCCAGAAATCACTTAGCGTGACAGTTGACGAAGCTGGGAACGGTACAACAGTACTCCATACGATTGCACTACTGAAAGGGGCCGGGATTCTCCGGACTCATGATATTAAGGAGGCAGTTCAGGCGATCAATCTGGTTGAAATTGTCTCCGGGGGAAACGATTAACACCCTGACGAGAGGATTACTTTTCCTCTTCGGCCTGTTGCTGCCCGGTTTCGAATTCCTGAATCATCTGTTCCGGCGTTTTACCGAGATTCTTAATAGAAGCCTGAGCATCATCTACAAAATCGTTATCGGGATAGGTTTCTATAAACAGCGTATACGTCTCCCGAGCCTGATCAATGTCGCCAAGAACATTTTCCTGTACATACCCGGTAAAGAACAGACATAATGGTGCTTTTTCATAATCGGGATAGGAGGTTTGGATTTTATCAAAGAGGGTGATTGCCCGGGGGCCATCCTGTAAGTTCATGATCATCGATGCTGCTTTAAAGAGACAAACCGGAGCTAACGAGTCATCGGGATAGGCTTCCGCAAATTCCTGATATTCCTGGATGAGGCTATCTGCACCAGCACGGGAAAAACCACTTTCAGTGTCAAACAACCGAGCTTCAAGGTAAGCAATCTGCTGCTCCATCTTCTCCCTGGAGGGTTGGCAACTTACCAACAAAATGACCGAAACCAGGGTCGTAAAAATAAATGTTCTTTTCATCACTATTTTTGCTTTAAACAAATAATACATATACAATATTCAACATCCGGTCATCCAGCCACGCCAAAGCGTGATCTCCGCTCCACTTCGACATCGCGTATCATCTCTTCTTTTTCTTCTCTGCCGGGAAAATCATCTTGTAATGAACGTCAATATTTCCCGAAGCAATATCACTCAGCCTCCTTTTTAACAACATTTTCCGTAACGGACTGATTCGTTCCGCCATCGTGATCCCTTCAATATGGTCGTATTCGTGCTGGATAATCCGGGCCAGAATGCCATCGTATCTCTCCTCAAACTCCTGAAAATTCTTATCCAAATAGTGAATATGGATAACCGATTTTCGTTGGATCTCTTCATGTAAACCCGGGAAACTCAGGCATCCTTCGTTATGTAATTCTTCTTCACCTTCCTGGATTAAAATCGTTGGGTTGATGAAGGTCTTTTTAAATCCGGCAGCTTCCGGATGATGGTGTTCAGACAGAATGGAGGCATCGATCACAAACAGACGAAGGGATCTGTTAACCTGAGGGGCTGCAAGTCCGATCCCATCAGCCTGGTACATCGTCTCCCACATGTCGGATAAAAAACCGTCCAGATCCGGATAATCAGGTTCAATTTCTACCGTCTTTTTTTTCAGTATGGGATGTGGATAAGCAACAATCGATAATATCATGTGGTTTCGAGGTATGATTGCAGGATCAGAGTAGCACTAACGGTATCTACCAGCGCTTTATTTTGTCGGTCCTTTTTTTTAGCACCGGCATCAATGATCGCCTGAGAAGCCATCCTGGAGGTAAAACGCTCATCAAAGCGTTCAATAAGGATATCCGGAAAAGTTTTCCGCAGGGATTTTACAAAGGGGGCAATAAATCGTTCCGACTCAGATGGTCGGTTTTTCATGTCTTTTGGTTCACCAATCACGAAACAATCCACCTCATTATCCTTGATATAACGCTTCAGATAATCGAGTGTATCACTGGCATGAACCGTACCCAGTCCTGATGCTATGATCTGAAATTCATCAGTAACCGCAAGTCCAACGCGTTTTCTGCCATAATCTATTGCCAGGATTCGTCCCATAACCAAATTGAGCGCAAAGGTAAGAAACTTAATTTTTTTCCATAATTTTGATCGACCAAACAGGGAATCATGACAGATGATATCAGAGCGCATGTGGAAGCAGCCTGGATTGACCGGGAGATGCTGAAAAAAAGTGAAACACAACAGGCCATCCGGCTTGTGATTGACTTGCTCGACAAAGGCAGGCTGCGGGTAGCGGAGTTTAATGGAACAGAGTGGATCACATTTGATTGGATTAAAAAAGCGGTCATCCTTTATTTTCCGATCCAAAAGTTAGAGACGTCCCAAGCTGGCCCCCTTGAATTTTTTGATAAGATCCCACTAAAAAAGGATTACGAACATAAAGGAGTTCGGGTGGTACCCCATGCACTAGCCCGCTATGGATCTTACATTGCTCGGGGAGTGGTCATGATGCCTTCATACATCAACATCGGCGCTTATGTCGATTCCGGGACGATGGTTGATAGCTGGGCTACAGTCGGATCTTGTGCGCAGATTGGCAAGAATGTTCACCTGAGTGGAGGGGTTGGAATAGGTGGTGTGCTGGAACCGGTACAGGCGGCTCCTGTGATCATTGAGGATGAGTGTTTCATCGGTTCCCGGTCCATTATTGTCGAGGGTGTAAGAATTGAGAGAGAGGCTGTACTGGGTGCTAACGTCGTTCTCACATCATCAACAAAGATCCTCGATGTATCAGGAAATACAGCTACCGAAGTCAATGGATTCATCCCGCCCCGATCTGTTGTGATCCCCGGTTCATACACAAAATCATTTCCTGCAGGTGAATACCAGGTGTCTTGTGCCCTGATCATTGGACAACGAAAAGAATCAACCGACCGCAAAACATCATTAAACCAGGCATTGCGGGAATTCGACGTACCCGTATGAAAAAGATCCTGGTCATCCAAACCGCCTCGATCGGGGATGTCATTCTGGCTACCGCTGTTCTTGAGAAGCTTCGCCACTACTTTCCTGATGCAGGTCTCGACTTTATGGTTAAGAAGGGAATGGAGGAGTTATTTAGGGATCATCCGTTTCTCAATCATGTCGTTGTTTGGGATAAGTCCGGGAAGCAAAAAGAGTTCCTCAAGCTGATCAAACAGATCCGAAAAGAACACTACGATCTGGTCGTAGACATTCAGCGTTTCACCCGCACCGGGCTCCTGACCGTATTATCAAGAGCTAAAGAGAGTGTCGGATTCAACAAAAATCCACTATCCAGCTTCTTCACCAAAAGCATTCCTCATGAAATCGGACCGGATGTTCATGAAACAGACCGGAATCAAAAACTGATTGCCGATATTACAGATGAGATGCCTGAGAAACCGAGGTTGTATCCAAAGGAGATACCAGATGCCGGATACCAGATACCAGATAAAATCCCTCCTAAAACTTCATCCGGGATCAGGGATCCGGCGTCCGGCATCTATTATACCATCTCTCCCGCCTCCCTCTGGTTTACTAAACAATTTCCTGCTGAAAAATGGGTGGAGTTGATCAGTAAAATCCCTCCAGAAGCAACTGTCTACTTGCTCGGATCGAAAGCTGACTTTGATCTCTGTGAGAAGATCCAGCATCCGGAATCCGGCATCCGGTATCCTGCATGCAACATAATCAACCTTGCAGGAGAGATTAGCCTGCTGGAATCAGCTGCTCTCATGAAGCAAGCGAAGATGAACTTCACCAACGATTCCGCGCCCATGCATCTGGCCTCTGCCGTAAACGCACCGGTTACAGTTGTATACTGTTCTACAACACCTGATTTCGGTTTTGGACCTTTGTCTGACGATGCAGCAGTCATTCAGGTTACGGAAACACTCACATGCAGGCCATGTGGACTTCATGGGCTTCAACGTTGTCCGTATGATCATTTTAATTGTGCGATGCAGATCGAATTGTCTCAACTGGTATCCCGCATTTAACAAACGAGAAAAGTTATTAACATATCATCCATACATTCAGTATTTAATATATTTGCAGGTTGGTTTAAAAAGTTTTGGTTAGTTGTTTTTCATGAAGCAGGAGATTAAAAATTGTCTGGACGTTTTACGGAGAGGGGGAACGATCCTCTATCCGACGGATACCATATGGGGTATTGGTTGCGATGCGACTAATCCCAAAGCTGTTCAGAAAATCTTCAAGATCAAGAAACGGATGGAGGGTAAAAGCCTGATTGTACTTCTGGACCGGAAAGAGCGACTCTTCGAATATGTTGAAGACGTACCCAATGTTATTCTTGACCTGGTTGAGAATGTCAACACTCCCCTGACTATCATTTATCCAAAAGCCAAAAACCTGGCTAAAAATATCATAGCAGATGATGGAACCATTGCGATCCGGGTGGTTAACTATGAGTTTTGCTGCAAACTGATCAGAAACTTCAAGAAACCTATCGTATCTACATCTGCCAATATTTCCGGGGAGCCAGCTCCACTTGTTTTCAAATGGATTCCTGAAGAGATTGCCAACCAGGTAGATTACAAAGTAAATCTGGCACATGATCAGCTCCGGGAGACCAAACCCTCTACCATTATTAAGGTAAGAGAAAATGGAGAGTTTGAAATCATCCGGAGATAAAAAGCTAACAATTCAACATACTCGACTAACTAACTACATTGATGAAATTCTTATACCTATTACTTCTTTCCTGTTTCTACCTTTGTGAACATCCTGTCTCAGCAACAGAAACAGAGCTTCCAAAAAAATGGACTATCAGTGGCTCCGTTAGGGATAAATCCAACGGGGAAGATCTTACCGGCACAACTATCTATGTAGTAGAATTGAAAACCGGAACAGTCACAGATATGTATGGCAACTTCTCTTTAACATTACCGGAAGGAACCTACACCATGCAGGTCTCATTCATTGGTTTTCAAACAGTTACGCAAGACGTGAAGTTGAACAGAAACATTACCCTACACCTTGAGCTGGAACCTGCTCAGGAGATGTTGAATGAAGTAGAGATCACCAGTGAGCAAGCGAACAGGAATATTGTTCAACCTGAAATGAGTACCATTAAGATGGATATGAAAACCATCAAAAAGCTCCCATCCCTGATGGGCGAAGTGGATATCATCAAAGCGATCCAACTACTTCCTGGTGTTCAGACGGTAAGCGAAGGTGGTAGTGGTTTCAGCGTACGTGGTGGCGCACCGGATCAAAATCTGATCCTGCTGGACGAATCAACCGTATATAACGCATCTCACCTGATGGGCTTCTTTTCGGTCTTCAACAACGATGCGATTAAAGATGTCACGCTTTATAAAGGAGATATTCCGCCCCGGTATGGGGGACGACTCTCTTCAGTGCTGGATGTGCGGATGAAAGAGGGGAACTCCAAACGATTTGAGGTGACCGGAGGCATCGGTATCATTGCTTCACGTCTCACAGTTGAAGGACCTATCTGGAGAGATAAAATCTCATTCATCGTTTCAGGGCGCAGAACGTATGCCGACCTGTTTCTGGCTCTTTCGAGTGAAGAGGCATTACGCGACAACAAGCTCTATTTTTATGACCTGAACGCAAAAATTAATTACCGCATCAACCAAAACAACCACATTTTTCTCTCCGGCTATTTTGGACGTGATGTTTTTAAAAATGACTTCGCCAAGATGAGCTGGGGGAATGCTACCGGAACCATTCGCTGGAAACACCTCTTCAACACAAAACTGTTTGCCAACTTCACTTTTATCTACAGCGACTATCGTTATATGCTGGGAACTCCGGAAGGGTATACTTCTTCATTTGAATGGAACTCAAACCTCCG
>JACNKI010000069.1 GCA_014382125.1 Bacteroidota bacterium
CTGTTTTCTTCATTTCGATCCTGATCATTTCCGGATTGAGCATCATCCTGGTGGAGAGCACCATAATCATCTCCGAGGCGATCGGGATCCCGGAGATCTTCATCGCTATCACCATCATTGCTGTAGGCACCTCCATTCCCGACCTGATCTCTTCAGCTATCGTAGCCCGCCAGGGACGTGGCGAGATGGCGATCAGCAACGCAGTGGGATCCAATGTGTTTGATATCCTGGTTGGGATCGGATTGCCGGCCCTGATCTTCCTGTTGATCAATGGAGGAACCATCCTGGTAAACAACGAGCGATTCCTTCCTTCCATCGTCGTACTCTTTGGTTCTATCTTAATCATCTTTGTATTTCTGTTGATAAACCGCTGGAAACTGGGGATCAAAGAAGGCGTTTTTCTGCTGATCATTTACTTGTTGTTCATTGTGTGGGAGATCAGGGGAGTCTGGTTAATGGATTGATTGGGCATGTATAACATATAACAATTGTGTAATCGGTTATAATTAGTGAGACTGATTAGTTGCCTGAAGGTTTATCTTGAGAAAATTCGTATGAGTGTACTGACAATATTCATTTTTTTTATAGGACTTACTGCAGCATTTATTTTTTCAATCGGCCTTTTTACAAGCTTTCGTTTCAAGACTGATGGTACATTAAAAGGTCGCATGATCAGCATTTTTTCGTCATTTGGTCTCTTTATTCCCAAGGCAACCAATATCAGTACTTTATATCAATTATGGGAACATGATATTCTTTCCGACAAGAACAAATTTATTAATTTAGGTTATTGGAAGAATGCTGACTGCATGGATGATGCCGGTCGGGACATGGCACATTTGCTTGGTGAACATGCAGAAATTTCTTCCAATGATAAGATCCTGGATGTAGGATTCGGTTTTGGTGATCAGGATTTGTACTGGATGAAAATGTTCAAACCAAAAAGTATTACCGGATTGAATATTATCAAAAGTCAAGTTGAAGCTGCACGTGAACGAGTTAGAAAGAATAACTTAGAAGATAAAATTGATTTACGGTTTGGTTCGGCTACCGATATTCCATTTGGAGCAAAAATCTTTGATAAAGTATTAGCCCTTGAAAGTGCTTTTCATTTCAATTCCCGTGATGATTTCTTTCAGCAAGCATATCGGGTACTTAAAGATGGTGGTCGCTTGTCTATTGCTGATATCGTACCCATTTCAAGTGAGGCTGGTTGCCGGAAGCCTGGCTTAATTGTTCGTATTCTTGAACCTTTCAGATTGGCTGCCTGGAAAATCCCACGCTGTAACTGCTATGATGAGGATGAGTATTGCAGACGGTTGGAGAAAGTCGGATTTACCAATGTTCAAGTCACATCAATCAGAGAGGATGTTTTCCTGCCATTAAGAAAAAAGTGTTAAGTATCAGAAAACATCCCAAAATCCTTAAGCGTTTACATCCTTTGCATCAAACGCGACTATCTATCGCTATTTATGCAGCCTTTATTTCTCATGGACCACCTTTTGCTCCAATGGATTATATACTTGTCTCTGCCGATAAAGCAAGATAAGGCAGAATGTGTTATTATATACTTATGAAGTTCAATATTCGTGAAAGCTTGTTCAGAATTTGGTATTGGTATGTGAACAAGGTTGATAAACATGGGGAAATCTTATTCATGAACTTCGGTTATAGTGATAAAGATCAGGCGATTCTACTGAATGAACAGAACGAACCTGATCGTTATGCTATCCAATTATATCACCATCTGGCCAGTGCAACAGAGGTAAAAAACAAAGATATTGTAGAAATTGGTTGTGGCAGAGGTGGAGGATTGGCTTTTATCACTCAGAATTTTTCGCCTGCATCGGCTAAAGGCTTAGATCTGGACAGAGAGGCGATCTCGTTTTGTAACCACAATTATACGCTGGATGGATTATCGTTTTTACACGGCGACGCCCAGAATCTAAGACTGGAGAATCATAGCTGTGATGTGGTGATCAATGTTGAATCATCGCACCGCTATCCCAATATGACAGCATTCCTGAGAGAAGTATCCCGAATTTTACGTTCCGGTGGATATTTTTTATTTACAGATTTTCGATACGATCATGAAATAGAAGAGTTGAAAAAAGAGCTGGAGTTGAGTGGGATGTCAGTGCTGACAGAACGATTCATTAATCAGGAAGTTATTGCTGCTCTGGAGTTAGATGATGAACGCAAGCGCAAACTTGTAAAAAAACTAGTTCCGAAATTTCTTCATAAATTAGCCCTGAATTTTGCCGGAACAATAGGCTCTGAAACATATAACCAACTCGTGGCACATAAGTATATTTATTTCAGCTATGTGTTACAAAAGCGAGAAACAAATTAACTAAAGGAGATAACAATGAAACGGAACAAAAAAATGCTCATTACAACCCTTTTAGGGTGTATATTTCTGATAGGCACATGGGTAGATCCTGTCTATGCCTGCACGGGGATCAGATTGATCGCAAAAGACAAAAGTGTTGTTTACGGCCGCACGATGGAGTGGGGCGCATTTGATCTCAATTCCCGCGTGACCATTATTCCTCGCGGATATTCGTTCACCGGCTTAACCCCAGATGGGGAGAATGGCAAAAAATGGACTGCGAAATACGGCGTTGTAGGGCTCGATATGCTTGAAAAAGATTTTCTCGCTGACGGCGTGAACGAGAAAGGTCTGGCCGTTGGGGTGTTCTATCACCCGGGATTTGCCAGTTACCCTGCCTACGAAAAGGATATGGCAGACAATTCAATCACCGCAGTCAATGTGGCAACTTACATCCTCACCCAGTTTGTAACCTTAGATGAGGTTCGTCAGGGCATGAGCGAAGTCAGGGTTGTTCCGGTAGTGGAAGAGGCGATAGGGAAACCGGCGGATGCCCACTGGATGGTGACAAGTCCGGAAGGAGAATGCATTGTCATTGAGTTCACCAATGGTGAGATGAAGGTTTTCGATGATCCGTTAGGGGTGATTACAAATGCGCCAACCTTTGATTGGCATATGATTAATTTGCGAAATTATTTAAACCTTTCGGCTGTCGCCTTGCCCGATAAAAAAATAGACGACCTTGATTTCACGCCCCTGGGTGGTGGTAGCGGCATGATTGGATTGCCGGGTGACTTTACGCCACCTTCACGTTTTGTGCGTGCAGTCGCATGGACTCAGACTGCGCGCTCTACTCCAACATCAACTGAAACTGTTTATGAAGCGTTCAGAATACTTGACAACTTCAATGTGCCTCTTGGCGCATCTGAAGGCTCAGATGGTCCCAGCAGACTGGAGGGTATGCGCAGTTCTACGTTATGGACTTCAGTATGGGATCTTTCCAATCTCGTGCTCTATTATCACACGATGAATAACCGGCGTGTTCGTGCCCTGGATTTCGGCGGACTGGATTTTTCAAATCTGGGCAATGAAATTATTCATATGCCGCTTGATAATGTGAAAGAGCAAGATATCGAATATATTAAGTTAAAGAAGTAGGATTCTTAGATATAAAAATGAAAGAGGCTCTTTCGTGGGTTTGAGATCGCCTCTTAATAACAAACATCCGGGAAACAAAAACCCCGGCTAAACGGAGGGGAGAACCCTGAGTAAAGCCGGGATTGTTGCAACCTTAACACTTAGCATCAAAAAGGAAAGGTTAATTTTTCATCAGTTTATTGTGTGATGATTCATCTCCTGCAGTTACACGCAAGATATATAAACCAACTCTTACCACATTTCCGTCATCACTTTGTCCGTTCCAGCTGATCGTATGATTACCCGCCGATAGCATACCGTTTTTCAATGTACGTATCTTCATGCCAGTCATGTTATAAACAGCTGCTTCAACATTCGCGTCATCATGAAGTTGAATATGGATGTTCGTCCGGTTGTTGAACGGATTCGGTGCAACAGTTACATGCAGATTTTCTGCAGCCAGTTCCGTAGTGGGTTTATTTGGACCATTCGTGCACTCGCCCAGATAATCACCATGGGCTAAATGGGCTGGTACTGCATTGGGAGAGACGCAAATGGTATGTGCATTACCCGGATTGCCGGGAGGTACGTGACAGATCAGAACCTTGTTGTTCTTTTTACCACAGCGAACATCATTCACTTCAACCAGAACATCATCGCTATCTGTACAACCATTGGCATCAGTAACTGTTACCACATATAAGGTCGATTCTTCCGGATCAGCGACAGGATCAGCATGGGTTGGATCACTTAATCCATCTTCAGGTGTCCAGTTGTATGTTACACCTCCAGTGGCATTGAGTTGAGTTTCATAAGGAGGATAACCGATATATATGGTGGCATCATCGCCTGCATCTGCCGTTGCCTGATTCACTGTAACATTTATATCAATAGTACAGGAACCTCCATTACCATCGTCGGCATATACAGTAACAGAAGTTGTTCCAGGATAAAGCGTTGTCGGGCTTACTGTGATAGTTAGATCGTCGCCATCGGGATCCGTAATTCCTGTCACATCGGCGCCTGAGATTACGGCCGTACCATTTTCACCGGCACATTGGTCTGCAATCGCAGCCCCGCTACAATCGGGATCCTGGTTGGATGGTGTCTGCTGTCCGCAATCCTCCAACGTATGTCCGTTCAGATATATTACACCTGGATTCCAATGTCCGTGAAAATCTATTGCTCCATCACCATCAAAGTCAGCAGCGGTGATGTGTTGGAAGACGGCATTTTGGTCACTCCAAACCTGAGTAAATGTATTTGCAGTAATATCATAATCATATATTGCCGGGTGACCACCATAAGCGTACTGTGTCCCGGGGTGATTGGGATCTTCGAATGGTTCTAAGTATAAAATTTCCAAATCACCATCACCGTCAAAATCACCCCAATCTGCAAGGTGCCTGAAAATTCCAGGAACATTGATAACGTGAGTAAAATTAAAGTTGCCGTCGTTTTGAAGTATTCTGGCGAATTTACCCCAATTCCCATCATATACGCATAACATAAAATCAATGTCACCGTCTGCATCAACATCTCCCACACGGACATATTGCATATATTGATACATCGCGTAAGTTCCAAACCATCTAGCCACAAAAGTATCATACCCGGTGTTTTCCCATACAATAGGTATATCACCTGAAGGATTGGTGATTTGACCACCTATGATAACATCTAAATCTAAATCACCATCTAAATCGGCCCATTCCAATGCATACGCTCTGTGATTGGTCCCAGCTAACGTTGCAGCCAGAACAAATGTTCCATTATCGTTTCTCAAAATGTAGGTATTTTGATGCCAACCACCTACTAACAGATCCTCATCTCCATCATTGTCATAATCCCCGCTCGCTAGTCTGAAAGGATAAGTTGAAGAGTAGGTCTGTAATACTTGAGAGAATCCTCCAGAACCATTATTTTTGTAAAATATTATATTATTAGCAATTGTATTGGATACGGCTAAATCAATGTAACCATCATTATCAACGTGTAAGAATTCACCTGTGGTCATCCCCCGCCATTGTTGTGGACCATAACCGATGATACCTGTGCAGTTAAAGTTTCTGATTTCCACTCTACCCTGCGAACCCAAAGTAAATTCCATTATTCCATCATTGTTCAAGTCAGCAATATCCTGGATATCAAAGCCTAAGTGGCTACCCTGAGCAACAGGATTAAGCGTGATTGGTCCTTGTGCAAAAGTGCTAAACTGAAAAACACATATACTGCACAACATCATTAAAGCAATCGTAAATTTTTTCATGATTTGGTCTCCTTTATTTAATAAATAGTATGATTTCAAGCCTTAAATTAACACTGTTATCAGGAAAAATCAATACAATCAGGGGGAAATGATGCGAACAGATAGGGTTTTGTAAACGAATGGGTTACAAAACCAATAAATCTTTACTAACATTGCAAACATAAAGTACCGCATGATCAAACTACTCAGTACCCGGCTATTCCTGTTTTGTGTGTTTCACATTACCATTACCACGTTTAGTAATGACTCTATTGATGCCCGATCCGACACGCTATTGCCCTGGCTAATTCGTATTCAAAAACAGTGTCAGCAGTTTGAAAATACGATCCCCGATACATGCCTCTATTTTGCCGGCCTGGCCAATGAAGCTATTCAATATAGCAGCGATTCCATGGCCATTTCAAAAGCGCATGAAATTAGAGGAGATGCATTAGTTGCCAATTCAGACTTTGATATGGCGATTGAAGCGTATTTATTATCAATGGAATATCTTGATAATGAAAAATATCCTGAAATTGAGGCTTCTATCATGCTTAAACTGGGGAAAACCTATACAATCAATCTGCAACAAACGGAAGCCATTGAAACGCTTCATCGCGCCCGGGAAGCATACCAGGCTCTTCAACAACCCTCCGGGCAAATTCAAAGTTTAATCCTGATCGGGGAGTATTACAGGAAGATAGCAAACTATGCTAATGCAACGCAATACCTGACCAGAGCGAGCAAACTTATGGATGACGAGTTATCAAAATCAGAAACAGCGATACATTTATATAACCGTATCGCTGCCGTGATGGATGAAACAGGCAACCTTGAAGAAGCCATCAGATATTCAAACATGGCGCTGAACCTGGCCATTGAGCTCGAAAACTTACATTATCAGGCTATATCGTTGAATGAATTGGGATTTGTGTATGAAAAGAAGGACTTCCGTATCGCTGAAGAGTATTACAAGAAGGCCGCCAGGATATGGAGAGGGAAAGGGTTTGAGAGATACTATGCCAATGTACTGGCCAATCTGGCCAGGATTAATTATATGTTGAATAGATTGGATAAAGCGCTACGATATATCGATTCCATGGAGGTGATTATCATGGGGAAAAACTGGCTCTCCCTTGAATATGATCTTTTTTACAGACGAGCCGTGATATACGAATACAAGAAGGATTTTGAAAAAGCATATCACAACCGCATCGATGCCTTTAGCAGGTTTATCCAGATCTATAAAAAAGAACAGGATGAAAAGATTGCAGAGATTGAGCACAAATATGATGCGAAAGAGAAGGAATTGTTGATTGAGAATCAAAACCAGGAACTCGAAATAAAACGGAACCGGCTGGCAGATAAAAAGAAGGAACAAACGTGGATATTGATAGCAGTAGGTGCATTCATTCTATTATTTATTTTGCTGGCCTATGCATATATCACCTTAAAGAAAGAGAGGAAGCAATTAGATGTATTAAATAAATCAATCGAAAATCACTAAAAAAAATTCAAGCAAAAAGTAAACTTTCATTTGACCTATAACCTATAGCCGTTACGAGCTGTCTGAATTTATCATTACGTTTGAACTAACAAATAATATCCGTGTCGAAATATAAAATTCTTATTGTAGAAGATGAGGTGATTATTTTGGAAACAATTGCGTCCATCCTGATTGAACTTGGTTATGAGATAGCAGGCAAAGAAAAAACCGAACAGGAAGCGCTGGCTGCTATTTATACCCTTGAATACGACCTGGCTCTGGTCGACATCAACCTGGAAAGCGGGATTGAGGGTATCAACATCGGTGAAAAACTGGGGGATCTTAAAAAACCATTTATCTACCTCACTTCCTACTCAGATGATTTTACACTGGAAAAGGCAAAAAAAACACTGCCGGGTTCTTATATTGTAAAGCCATTCAATAAAAATGACCTGAGATCCAATATAGAGATTGTCATGGCCAGAGAAAGTAGTATTGAAGATACATCCGGCAAACATAAATTGCAATTACTTGATGGCTATAAGACTGTGGTCATTTATATTGAAGATATATTATGGATTAAATCGGAAGGCGTTTACCTTGAAATCCAAACGGTTGAGCGGAAATTATTACAACGGACATCTTTTGATGAGTTCATGCCGAAATTATCTGAAAGTAAAATATGCCGCGTCCACAGATCATGGGCGATTAATCCTGATTATATACAGGAATTATCGTCAACTAAGGTCAAGATCAATTACCAGGAAATTCCGATATCGAAGAGTTATCGTAAGATAGTACTGGAAGCTTTATCGGCCAACGATCAGGGAAGTAAATTCAGATGATGAACGGTATTTCCCTATGATCATTCTTCTTACTCTTCTTTCTGTGGCCGTGAATTGTAATGGCTTAACAACAGGAAAAGCCATCCGAGTACAAAGAGTGTCATAACGATGATCGGATCCATCATGGGAGGCTGCTCCATGAATGCATTGATCCATGGCGGACCTGCGATACCACAGGTATACCACATCCCGATCAGCATAAACACATAACCGGTCAGTTTAAGATCTGCTGCTGTGGCGAGCTTGCCTTTGACCGTAACACGCTCCTCGGCCCATAGCCAGAGGATACGGAAAAAGAACAACAGGATCAGGGTGGCTCCGATAGCGAATAATATCGGAATATGCCCCAGTGATCCGATCAGGAAGCTAAGGAAGACTCCCAGGATGATCCCAATGGTATATTTCCATGCGGTCGATCCCTTTGCATTTGAATACAACAGGATCCCAATGCCCGCTACCAATATCCCTAAAGGTGTGGCAAAACCCCATATCATCATTATCGGACCGTCGATGGCCCAGGCCGACTGGTTGAATTCCTCAAGTGACAACTCATGCCCGAAGAATTCATTCTGACAGATTGATCCCAGGATCCCCCAGGCAAATGTCCAGATAACACTTATCCAGAATAATATTAAACCGGTTTTTTGTTTCATAATGACCTCCTGTTTTAAAGTTGATTATTCATAGAAACGTACTTACAGAATCAAATATATTAATAATTATGGTCTTCGACCTGATGCTGGATGCTGGATGCTCGATGCTGGATGCTGGATGCTGGATGCTGGATGCT